>JAJYCH010000357.1 GCA_021778575.1 Planctomycetota bacterium | reverse complement strand
GACCTGAGCGCCGCGCCGCCTTGGGCCGGGGTCGCGGCGGAATTCGACGAGGTCGGCCCGACCATAGAGCCGGAGCCGGCGCGAGGCGATCCAGAGGCCGCGTTCGGTCCGGACCCCCTTGCGACGCTCAAACCCGGGTCGGTCGGCCCGAGCGTGGAGCGAGTCTCCTCGTCGAGTGTGCTCGTTATGGACGTAAAGGCCGTCGAGATGCCGGAGCGCCGCCCGACGATCGCAATACAGTAATGCATTTAGGGCTGAGAGGGGGACGAAGTCGTCCCCCTCGGGATCATCGGCGGCGCTCATCGTTCCGGGTTCACATGGCGATGGAGCTTGACGCCCGGGAACTTGTCCTCGGAGAAGTTGACCTTTACCGAGTAGTCGTCGTAATCTTGGGGGATAGCACCCGGCTTCTTCAGCATGACCTCGACCGAGTCGAAGAGGTCGTGGGCGTGGGCACAGCCGAGCATCGCCTCGCGGCGGTTCTGGTCGGCATTGGCGGCGGCCTGGGTGCCGACATGCTCGAAGTCGAGCACGCCCCGGACGACCATGTCGCCCCGAGCGGACGATCGGTCGTGATCGAAGAGGTGGGAGAGGGCCTCGATGAACAGGTTATAATCGGACTGGTCAAACGCGGTATTCCGAGCGAAGGCGGGGGAGACGTAGCATTTCGCCGCGTACAGGCCATACGGGACGATATACTTTTGGCCCATCGTCCGCTCCTTCGCAGCGTCCTCCTCCTTGGTCACGGCGCAACGGGTGATGGTGATCTCCTGGGGATTGATCGGGTCATACGACCGGCCGAAGCTGAACTGAACGGGGCCTCGAATCTGACCGTGGGGTGAACCTTTCATGACCTCGCTGCCCGTGGAGATGACCTGACCGAAGGTCCGGATATCGAAATACTGATTGCAGAGCCAATCCTTGATGAGTCGTCCGTGCTCGTCCTTAACCTTGGCCTTCTCTTTCTGCTTGACCTGGTCCTTGGTCATCGCCTCGGCTTCACCCTGTTTGGCGTTGAGGACGTTCCCCTGTTTGATCAGGATGTCGAACCCCTTGCCGTTGGCGGCCGGCGGGAAGAGATCGACATAATTGCGGATCTTGCGCTTGAGGCAGACGTCGGAGATCAGCCCCCGGCCGGAGACGGCGTCGACTCGGGGCTGATTGCCAGCGTCAGGATCGCCGTTGGGGTTGCCGTTTGTGACCTCTAGGAGGATCAAGATATCGTGGCGATGGGCGATAGGTTCGGACACGTCAGCACTTCCTTCCGAATTCAATGTTGGGTGTTAGTCGATTTCGAGGGTGACGCCGGCTTCGGTCGAGTCGGCTTCGGCGAGGGTCTCGCCCTTCTTGATGGCGTCGGCTCGGGCCTTGCGCTCGCGTTCGCTGTCTGCTTTCTGTTGATGAAACCCGATGGCGAAGCGGCCTTGATCTCGGAGTGAAAGAAGGCTCGGGAAATCGGGAGCCTCGCCAGGACCGGATTTCCCCAAGATCGCGATCACATCGTCCATTTTCCGGCCGATCGCCAACGCGGCCCCAACGGTCTTCTTGTTCTTCAGCGCCTTCGCCCGATGATGCTTCTCCAGCCTGAGCAGGCGAGGGAACACGTTGGCGGGGAAGGTCGAGGCATTGCCGTAGAAACGGGCCACGACATCGGCCCCGACCTCGCCTTGATGAGCTTGGTATTGCATGTCGTCAAGCAGGGCGAGGATCCTACCGCAGTTGTAGGCGGGATCGGTGGTCTCCGCGAGTTCTCGTTGAATAGTCAAAGTCCGGTCCTCGGGCATGAGTCGATCCTCCGATCGGTTGAGGATGAGCTTGATAAGGGCAAATCGTGGGGTATCGAAGCGGACGCCGTTGCCGCGCTGGGCGGCTGCGATCCTGAGCCGACCGAGGATCGGCGCCAGCAGCGAGCCGGGTCGAAAACGGCCGGGGTCGAGGGCCGCGCGATAGAGCGCGTCGTAGGTTGTCGCCTGGACCTCCGAGGAAACTCGGGCCGTGGTGGCGGCCAACGCGTAGATCGCAAATGGGCTGAACGTTGGGGCTTCGGCCGGGGGTGATTCGACGGAAGCCGCCTTCGATGACTTCCGTCCCGCCGAATTCGCGGAGGCCTGGGGGATGGGGATGGCGTCGATTTCGAGGTCGTCGAACCAGAGGCGGACGGCATCGACCGCTTCCTGGAGTGGCACGTCGAGCCAGCGGCGAACCACGACTCGTCCACCGTTGGCGGCGAGTGTCAGCGATCGGTAGAGCGCGGGCACGAGGGCATGGGCGAACCGGCCAGATTCGAACTCCTGGAAGAACTTGGATCGGGCGTCGGCGGTCGGGGCGTCGAGCAGGTTGAGGAACTCGCCGCCCGCCTCGGGGTCGACATTCACCCAGGAGCATAGGACCGAATCGCCCAGTTTCTTCCGCGTATTCTCGTCGGCGAGGAGACTGTTAAGGCCGAGGGCGTAGGCCACCGCCGCGTCCTCGGACACCGGCGAGTTCCAACCCTTCTCGAACCCGTAAGACCGGAGGCTGGGGGTTTCCGAGTCGAACGAAACCAGAAATTTTAACGGCGTTTGACCAGGAACCCCTTTTATCGTTGTCCGGTGAACCTCGGCAATCGGAACGTTCGTTTCGCCAGTGACCAGACACGTCCCCCGGCCCTTGGCCGGATCGTCTGGCGTGCTAGCGAATCGCTCGCGGCGGAACTGCGCGGTCCAGTAGTCGCGGAGCGGCGAGCCGACTGCGAAAACGTGCGGCTTCGACGAGTCTACGCGGAAGGTCATCGTCCGACCGTCGAGAGGGATTGGAAGGCCGCCGGTCTGTCGAGCTGAGAAGGTTAATCGGGCCTCTTTACCGATGGGCTCGAATCCAACAATCGCTTCAAGAGCCGCCTTCCGGTCGGCGACGGCCAGGTAGCGTTCGCGGAACTTGAGGAGTGCCGCCAGTTCGGGGTTCTTGGTCTCGGCGTAGGCGTCGGCGATTCGCTTCCAGTAATGTTCAAACGCCTTGGCGGCGTTCTTGCCGTCGTCGGGGACGGGCTCGCCCGACTTCCCCATCAGGCCGAGCACCTTATCAACCGAGTCGGCCAGGAACTGGGCCTTGCCGCCAGAGTTCACGCCGGGGAACTCGGGCATATCCAGGAGCTTGCCAGGTTCCTCGCGGGTCTTGCCCTTCTTGAGATCGGTAACGTCCCGGGCCAGGACACTCCAGGGGGCAGAAGCCAGGATCTGGCCGTCGGTGTCGATCCAGAGGATCAGGTGAACCAGACGAGCCTTGATCGCCATCCCCTCGACGAGCCCGATCTGATACGCATACTCACTCAGCGCCTTGAGAATCACGACGCAACCCCCTTTCGGATCAGCTCGACGCGATCGGGGTGGCAATCGAGCCTTGCCCCCTCGATCTTGGCCCGGAAGAAGACGGACTGGGGCGCGACGTCGCGGCCCGAGACACGCTGATAAGGATCGAAGACGTCGTAGAGCATCAGACCGAGATCCTCACGTCCCCAATCGTTGGAGCAAAGCTGTACGGTAGACGGGTCTTCGACATACTCGAAGAAGGCGTCGAACTCGCGGACGCCCAGGCAAGGGCGGTGGGTACATTTGCCGGTCTTGGCTCGCCGAATGAACTGGCCGCGATACTTCTCGAGGGAGTCGCGGGGGGGCTCGGCCCGGTGGGTCAGCCGGATCTCGGCCGTGATCAGGTAAGCGACGTCCGCCAAGGCGAGCATGCCGCGCTGGGTCGCGTCCTCCGCCCCGCCCCCAGCCCAGATTGGTTCCAAGGGAGACCCTCCCTCCATCGCCCGAGCAGCCTCCTTGACCGAAACGACCTTTTTGACCTCATTCCGGCGGAATGAGAACCACGAACCCCGGCGGATCACGCCGATGCTGTCGATCAGATACATCATCTGAGGTTCATAATATATAGATTCTAGCATTCCACGAGCCGATGACGGCGTTGGAAGCGCGTACGAGACCCTCTCAGCGGAAAACTCTGGTCTCGTCCAACATCCGAAATCACCGCGGACGATGAGAGAAACGAGTGTGGGTCGTTCCAATGGAGTCATCTCATTACCTCAAGAGAAAAGTTCAGGGTTGAATTTGACTCTGTACTGTCGGTCACACGGAACGGAGCATATCAGCGCTTCGAGGCAATCGCAAATATGGTGCGGCAGAGATGGCGATTTTGTTGGAATTCTCACCTCGACGCGGGTGAGAATTCCAAATTCGCATGATTGAGTCCGATTGCGTAGGATGGAGTTCTCCCTTGCCGCGAATTCCTCAATCAGGGGAGCTGATTGAAACATCTCGGCCGCGCCATTGAAGACAAGCCCCCTTCTCGGTCAACCGGGTTGGGGGTTTTTCAGGGATCGAACACAAAAGACTCCGGCGGCAACTCACCAACGCGGAGGCCGATGGCCCCCTCGTCATAGTCTTTCCCGTCGTAGTAAAGCGGGCCGTCTTCCTGACCGACGAGGATCGGCTTGATCAGTTTGAGCCGGCGGAAATGATCGATCCAGTTGGGCATGAGCCCGACAGAGAACCGCTGGAGCTTGCGGCGGTCCTCGGGGGTCAGGTGTTGCTTGCGACGAATCTCGTCGATGAGTTGAGCCCCCTCGGCGTAAGGGACCGCAACACTCCGACCCGCCTCGTCGATAACCTTGAACAGTTCGTCCACTGTCTTGAAGTTGAGCCAGCGGCGCTGCTCTTGAATCTTCTTGGCGGTCTCCGTACCTTCCCCACTGGCGATCAACAGGTTGTGAAAGTCCTCGAAGATTTTTGGATCCTCCAAGGCCCGCGACGGCTCATTCGCAATCTCGCCGAGGATGACAATCGTCTCCTCGGTAGCACGAGCGTAATAACCGGGGGGAGTGATGCATTGCCCCTCGGGCCGGAAGACAACCACCCGCCCGGCGGGTAAACCGGCGACCAGCGTCAGGAGTCCTTCGCGATCACACCTACCACATGCTTGTATGATCGAATCGATGGGCGATATCGCCCGGTAGACGACAGGAAAGCTAATATCGACGCCAGCCTCGATCACCTGCGTGCTGATGACAATGCATTTTCCCTTGTTCAGCGCCCCATAGATTGTCCTCTCCTCGGGATTCTCCTTCCGGCCCAGGACATCCTCGCGATGGGTCGGGCACATCGTGCTGGAAAGGTGGAAGAGGTTCGTGATACCTCGGCCTTTCAACACGTCGTAAAGTTCCTGCGCGTGCTTGCGAAGGTTGACGATGACCAACGCCATCGGCTCCTGTTCGAGCCGATCGGCGAGATCGTTCCACGACCAGGTTTCGCGGAGACAGGGCAGCTCGAGGCGACAGCGGCGGAGCGTCCGAAAGACGGACTGGGGGTCTTCGATCACCTCCCGGCATTCACCGGGTTCGAAGCCGCTTGGCAATTCCGTCGATCGGGCGAAGGTCGGCCGGGTCGCCGAGCAGAGCAGCGACGTGACGCCGAAATCGCGGGAAAGGTCGCGTAGGACGCTGAGAATCGGGTCCAGCAGCGGGAACGGTAGCGTCTGGACTTCATCGAAAATCACCACCGAATTGGCGATGTTGTGAAGCTTCCGGCAGCGCCCGGGACGTCTGGAAAAGAGGGATTCGAGGAACTGAACGGCGGTCGTCACGATCACCGGGGCGTCCCAGTTCTCAGTCGACT
>JAJYCH010000356.1 GCA_021778575.1 Planctomycetota bacterium | reverse complement strand
GTGAACTCGCTCTGGGAAAAGAGATTTTTTCCGGAGGATTTTCCGACCCGAACCTCTGGTCAAACCGAGCGACGACCACCGAGCTTGGGCTGAACTGGTACTGGAACGAGTACGTCAAGGTTTACATGTTCTGGCTTCACGGCGACTTCGGCAGCCCGGTCCAGTACCGGCCCGGGGGCCTCCAGAAGTCGGCCGACATGTTCTGGTTGCGGTTCCAGCTTTACTTCTGAGGCCGAAATCCATTCGCTCATTGACGACCCGAAGGCGAAATCGGGCTACGGGCTGAGCAGGGTCTTTGTCAGCTTGCCACAATCGTGGTATAAGAACGACCTTACGATTCGGAATTTCGACCGATGTCCGAATTTTGAGAATTTTCCTCGCGATGATATTCCTCGACACCCTCGTGTTGACACCTGGTCGGCGACCGCTTCACGGCGGGACATCCCGATCAACGCGAATCAAGTCCGAGGGATCCACGCTTTGAACACCAGGAAGAATAATGACAATACGATCGATGCAAGATCCCTCCCGCCGCGAGTTCGTCCGACTCACCGGCTTGGCGGCTGCCAGCCTGTCTCTGCCTCTGGTCGCCAGCGCCGTCGATCAGGCGGGTTCGGCTCGCGATCCTGAAGTGGTGCTCGCTCGGTTGCTCGAGGGCAATAAGCGGTTCGTGAACGGGAAGCTCACCAACCCCGGTCGAAGCCCGAAAGATTTCGCGGCGCTCGCCGACGGACAGGCCCCCCTCGCCATCATCGTCGGTTGCGCCGACTCCCGAGTGGCACCGGAATTGATCTTCGACCAAGGGGTTGGCGACCTTTTTGTTGTCCGGGTCGCGGGGAATATTGTCAGTGGGGCCGGTCCGACCGTGAAGGGAAGCATTGAATACGCGGTCGCCGAACTCGGAGTCGGGCTCATCATTGTGCTGGGCCACAGCCAGTGTGGCGCGGTCAAAGCAGCCATCCAGCACATCGATGCCAAGGACGTTCTGCCTGGGTCGATAGATGCTCTGATCGATCCCATCAGGCCCGCCGTGACCGCCGCCGCTGGTCGTCCGGGTGATAAGCTCACCAATGTCATCAAGGCGAATGTCGAGGCCGGCGTCGAGCGCCTCAAGAACCTCGACCCGATCGTGTCCACCGCCGTCAAGGCTGGGAAAGTTAAGGTCGTCGGTGCGACCTACGAATTGCGGACCGGTCTGGTCGAACTGGTCGGCTGATCGGTCTTGCCAGCTTGTTCGTCCTGCAAGGACTCACGCGGCACGATGAGTGATCGTCGTTACCCGTGCGAGTCTTCGTCCCTTCGTGGCCACTCCCATCGCGTCGATTGTGAAGATCCGCTCACGCGAATGATCTCGGTCAGTGGATAACATTCTCTCAAAGCGCAGGTCGTCTCGCCTTGCCCATTGACTTCGGATAAATCACGGGAAAAGATGTGACGGTCACGTCTTTGAGAGTGCGATTTTCACCGATCCGTGTCACCTTCACCAATATTCAATAAAACCAGACGTTTCTATTTTTTAATAGGATGTGGACCCATGTTTAGGGTGTCGGACGAGGCGATTCCTGCTCCTGTGCGGACCGTCGCGCGCGGCATCGGGCAGATTTTCTTCCAGGAAAACGCCGTGACGGGGGGCTTGTTCACGCTCGGTATCCTCGTGAATTCGCCGCTCATGGCGGTGGGAGCGGTCGCTGGCTCGGCAATCGGGGCGATCACCGCTGGTGCGGCGAAGTTCGACGCGGTGGAGGTCTCGGCTGGGATCTATGGGTTCAATTCATCACTGGTCGGCATCGCGACACTCTTCTTTTTTCGTCCTGGCGTCGGCAGTCTCGGGTTGCTGGTCGTTGGCTGTGTGGTGGCAGCCTTTTTGACGCGTTTGATGCGACGTTTCGTTCCATTCACGACTTACACGATGCCGTTCATCGTGACGACCTGGGCCGTATTTTTTCTGGGGATCGCGCTGGGGGTGGCTCGGGTCGAGCCGGCCGCTGTGGTGGCCGGCACGCCGGCACCGGTTGTCGTCCCGTCGATCGAAGCCGTGTTTCACGGGATCGGCCAGGTAAAATTCCAGGGGAGCATCTGGGCGGGGATTCTGTTCCTGGTCGGCATCGCGTTGAGCGATTGGCGACACGCGGCATGGGTTCTCGCCGCCTCGATCATCGCCACGTCGATGGCTTTCCTGCTGCACTCTCCGAGGGAAGATATCGCGCTCGGTCTTTACGGCTACAACGCGACGTTGGCCGCCGTGGCGCTTTACCTGTGGAAGCGTTCGCTGATCCCGCCTTTGCTGGGAATCTTGCTCACGATCCCACTGACCGAGTATTTCCCGCTGTCCGGGCTGCCGACCTTGACCACGCCGTTCGTCCTGGCGACCTGGATGGTCCTGGTCTTCGGATGGCTTGAGTCGAAATACGTCGCCCCTCAAGAGCCATCGATTGCGACCTGACCGTTCTCCGGGCCACTTCTATCATCGTCAACGTTCGTCCTCGAGCCCCCGGATCGTCTTTTGGAGCTTTGTAGATGCATCTTTCACCGCAAGAACGCGATAAGCTGCTCATCTTCGTGGCGGCCCAGGTGGCCCGGGCGCGGAAGGAGCGTGGGTTGAAGCTCAATGTGCCCGAAGCGATGTCGCTGATCACTGCCGAACTGATGGAGATGGCCCGCGATGGTAAGTCGGTCGCCGAGATCATGAGCGCGGGTCGCGAGATCCTGGGCCGGGACGACGTCATGGAGGGTGTCGCGGAGATGATTCCGATGATCCAGGTCGAGCCGACTTTTCCCGATGGCTCGAAGCTCGTCACCATCCACGACCCGATTCGCTGACGCACGGAAGCCGTCTCCGCTTCGTTCCAACCGCATTTCCTGGGAGGAAGATCATGATTCCGGGCGAATACCTCTTCGATGGGCCCGACATCGAACTGAACGCGGGACGACCCGTCGTGACGATCCGCGTCACCAACCGCGGCGATCGGCCGATCCAGGTCGGGGCTCACTACCATTTCTTCGAGACCAATCGCGAACTCTTCTTCGACCGGGAGAAGGCGTACGGCATGCGTCTCGACCTGCCGAGCGGCTCGTCGGCCCGGTTCGAGCCCGGCGACTCGAAGGAAGTCCAGCTCATCCCTTACGGGGGACGGCGGGTTGTCTACAGCTTCAACGCCCTGGTCATGGGCCGACTCGACGATCCCTACACTCGCCAGAGCAGCCTGAAGCGTTGCGCGGAACAAGGCTATGGCGACGAGAAAACCCCGTAATCTTCGGCCCGGTGTCTGGTCCCATCCCATCCCGAAGTGGAAGGTCTTCTACCTATGAGCGTTCGGATCTCGCGGAAAGCCTACGCGAAGAAATATGGCCCGACGGTTGGCGATCGGATCAGGCTAGCGGATAGCGAGCTGATCATCGAAATCGAGCAGGACTTCACCGACTATGGTGAGGAATCGATCTTCGGCGGTGGTAAATCGATCCGCGATGGTCAGGCTCAATGCTCGCTCGACGAGGCGATGAGCCCCCCTCACTGCGACCTGGTCATCACCAACGCGGTAATTATCGATCACTGGGGGATCGTCAAGGGGGACATTGGAATCCGCGAGGGGCGGATCGTGGCCGTCGGCAAGTCGGGCAATCCGCTGACCCAGTCGGGAGTCGACCCCCGGCTGGTGATCGGTCCCGGAACCGAGATCATCGCGGGTGAGGGAAGAATCGTCACCGCCGGCGGCGTTGACACCCATATCCACTTCATCTGTCCGCAGCAGATCGAGACGGCCATCGCCTCGGGAATCACCACCCTCATCGGTGGCGGTACCGGCTCGGCAACCGGAACCTGGGCCACGACCTGCACTCCGGGGCCCTGGAACATCATGAGGATGCTCCAGGCCTTCGAGGGCCTGCCGATCAACGTCGGTATCCTGGGCAAGGGGAACGGCAGCATCGCCAAGCCGCTTGAAGACCAGATCAAGGCCGGAGCCTGCGGCTTGAAGCTCCACGAGGACTGGGGGACCACTCCCGCCGTCATCGACACGAGTCTCACGGTCGCCGACGAGTACGACATCCAGATTGCCATCCATACCGACACGCTCAACGAGTCGGGCTTCCTCGCCGACTCGATCGCGGCTCTCAAGGGCCGGGCGATTCACAGCTTCCACACCGAAGGGGCCGGAGGCGGTCACGCTCCCGACATCATCAGCATCGCCGCTCTGCCCAACGTTCTCCCGTCCAGTACCAACCCGACCCGACCTTTCACCGTCAACACGATCGACGAACACCTCGATATGCTGATGGTCTGCCACCACCTGTCGAGGAACATCCCCGAGGACGTGGCATTCGCCGAGAGCCGAATCCGCGCCGAGACGATCGGTGCCGAGGATATTTTTCACGACCGGGGCATCATCAGCATGATGAGCTCCGACTCGCAGGCCATGGGCCGGATCGGCGAGGCGATCGTTCGTTGCTGGCAGACGGCCCACAAGAACAAGGTGAAGCTCGGTCCGCTGGACACCGACAGCTCGCGGAACGATAACGAACGTGTCAAGCGTTACGTGGCCAAGTACACGATCAATCCCGCCATCACCCACGGGATCGGCAATCACGTCGGCAGCATCGAAGGGGGCAAGATCGCCGACCTGGTGATCTACAAGCCGGAGTACTTCGGGGTGAAGCCCGAACTGGTCCTCAAGGGCGGCCTGCTTGTCTCGGCCCAGATGGGCGACCCGAACGCTAGCATCGCGACCCCACAGCCGGTCTACCCTCGTCCTCAGTTCGCCGCCTATGGTCGCGCCCTCTCGAAGTCTTGCTACTCGTTCGTCTCGCAGGCCAGTATCGACGCGGGCATCGTTGAGCGTTACGGCCTCCAGCGCGAGGTGGTCGCGGTCAAGCATTGCCGCGACATCGGCAAGAAGGACATGCGTCGCAACGAAGCCACTCCGGACATCCGGGTCGACGCGGATACCTATCAGGTATGGGTCGATGGCGAGAAAGTGAGCAGCGAGCCGATTGACGTTCTGCCAATGGCCCAGCGATACTTCCTGTTCTAAGCTGGGTCTGACCAAATAGCCGTAGGGTCCGCTGTGCGGACCATCCCCATCACTTGCGTCGAAATGGTCCGCTCAGAGGACCCTACGGATTTCGAAGGACGCAAAACCTTCGTCCATGAATAAGAACTCTTTGATGAACCTTGCTCTGTTTCAAATCTCCGACTCCGCCCTTCCGATCAGTGGCTACACCCACTCGTGGGGGCTGGAAGGCGCGATCGCCAGAGGGCTGGTTCGTGATGCCGAAGGGCTGGAGAGCTGGACGAGTCGATGGCTCCGGCTGTCGTTGGGGCCTCTGGAAGGGGTCCTCGTCGCTGCGAGCTGTCGGGCGGCCGGGCGTGGAGCCACGGCCGAGTTGATCGAATTGAACCGATTGGCTGACGTGTCCATCTTGCCGCCTTCGACCAGGATTGCGAGCCAGGAAATGGGTGAGCAACTCCTGGTTCTGGGATCGACCTGGGGATGGTCCGCCGAAGGGCTCGTCCCTTATCTCAGGTCGAGGGACAAATCGCCCGACAAGTGGCATCATCCGGTTGTTTTCGGGCTGCTGGGATCGATCGGTGGTGGGACAACCGAGGACGTGTTGACGGCCTACTTCCACCAGGCGGCCCTGGGTATGATCGGCGCTGGGGTCCGAGC
>JAJYCH010000355.1 GCA_021778575.1 Planctomycetota bacterium | reverse complement strand
TCAGTACGTACCAATTCGATCCACGCCTCGACCGTTCGAGGCGGGTTGTCCGGTCGTGATTTCCGGAAGCTCGATCGATCGAGAACCCCACTCATTCAAGGTCGACTGAGCCGCTCGACCATTTCGAGGAACGGACCGATCTCCTCGGGTGACAGCCGGGCCAGCCGTCGGTTCAGGTTCGCCGCCGACTCCTCGCGAGCCCGGGCGATCGCCTGGACTCCGGCTTCGGTCACGATCAGGCGGAATTTTCGGAGATCCCCCGGCTCGGCCCGCCGTTCGAGATAGCCAATCCCTTCCAGTTGCTTGATCATGTAAGTGACCGTTGGCGGCGGAAGATGCATGATCCGCGCCAGCTCGGCCGGGAACGGCGCTCTCTCCACTGCCGAGAGCAAGAAAAACGACTTCGGCGACAAGCCCATCGCCTCGAGCGCAGGAGCCGAGTCATCCAGGACCGTCTGGCAGATCCGCCAGAGATCAGCCAGAATCCCCCAAGCGGCCGAACCCTCTGCTCCTTCGCTCGACGATGACATGATAGCCCCGACCTGTTTGGAAGTCAAATAGTTCAATTCTGGAATTATATCGCGCCGACCGGTCCGGGGAGGAAAATCTCGGAATCCGATTATCACCGATCACCAATCCGACCGACCATCCCCTACTCGTGCAGCTCTGGCCTTGCTTGACCCGGGAAGTCCGACCTGAGATTCTGGCCGTCAGACGCATCATGGAAATCCGGTCGGCCGGCGGGCCTGAAGTTCGATGAGAATGGAAGTCATGTTCACTTGCAGACAGATGGTTTCGGCAGGCGTATTGCTTTGGCTCGTGACGGCTCAGGCCGGATGGAGCTGGGGAGCCGATCCGATCGTGACGATCGACCTGTCCTCGCAAACGTCTCGCCAGGTGGTGGTTGACCGCCAGGCCGGTCAGTACCTGGGCCATCCGACGACGGTTTTGCTGGAAGATGGCAAGACGATCCTGGTCGTCTATCCCAAGGGGCACGGCAAGGGGGCGATCCAGCTCAAGCGTAGCTCGGACGGTGGCCTGACCTGGTCGGACCGGCTGCCGACCCCCGAGAACTGGACGACCTCGAAGGAGACGCCGACGATCCATCGGGTGATCGACCCGGTCTCGGGCCGGAAGCGGCTGATCCTGTTCTCGGGTCTGTACCCGATTCGCGAGTCGGTCAGCGAGGACGACGGCGCGACCTGGACCCCGCTCAAGCCGATCGGCGAGTTCGGCGGGATCGTCGCCATGGCCAGCGTCGAGCGGCTCCGCGATGGTCGCTACCTCGCGCTGTTCCACGATGATGGTCGCTACTTCCGGAACGGTGGCAAGGCCACGAAATTCACGGTTTTGGGAGCGTTCTCGACCGATGGCGGCCTGACCTGGGGCGAGCCCCGCGCCCTCGTCGACCATCCCACCGCGCACCTCTGCGAGCCCGGCCTGATCCGGTCGCCCGACGGTCAACAGCTCGCCATGCTCTTGCGTGATAATAGCCGGAAACATCACTCGTTCGTGATCTTCTCGGACGACGAGGGAACAACCTGGACCTCGCCCCGAGAGCTACCATTGGCGCTCACCGGCGACCGCCACGTCGCGAAATATGCTCCCGATGGCCGTCTCTTCATCTCGTTTCGCGACATGGCGCCCGACAGCCCGACCAAAGGGGACTGGGTCGGCTGGGTGGGCACTTATGAAGATATCGTTCACGGTCGCGACGGTCAGTACCGGGTCCGATTCCTGGACAATCAGCACTCGTTCGACTCGGCCTATCCCGGCGTCGAGATCCTGGCCGACGGCACGTTCGTCACCACCACCTATGGTCACTGGACCAAGGGCGAGCCCCCGTACATCGTGGCAGTTCGGTTTCGCCTGGCCGAGCTGGACGAGCTGGCGAAGGCTCGACGGTAAAGAATCAGAACAGGTGCAACTGTCCCGATCGGGGAGTGGGGGGACGGAACTTCGCCACGTCGAGCGGTGGCAGTCCCTCCAGCCCATACTTCTTCCGGAACAGCCGAAACAGGCTGGCGATCTGGTCGGCCCTCGCGCCCGAGCCGCGCATCTGGGAGCCGAAATTGGAGTCGTTTCGTCGTCGTTCTCGGCCCTTGTCATGCAGCATGCAAACCTGAGCGTGTTGCGGATCAAAACCGTTTCCTAGCTTGCAAGCTGATCACGGTTCAAAGGGATCTTCATGAGACCAACGCTCCAGTTCCAGACCCGGCATTGCTCTCTTGAGAGTCTCTACGCCTTCATCGGTGGTCGGGGTTGCCCACAAGTAGAGCCTCCTCAGGCCGACCAGCCTAACCAAGTGAGGGAGGCCGGCATCGGTGATCGAGGTCCCGACAAGGACTAACTCTCGAAGTGAGTCCATTCCCGAGAGGTTCGCCAGTCCAGCATCCCCCACTTTCGTTCCTATCAGGCTCAAGGTCTCCAAACAGTGAAGCTCTCGGAGGAAGTGCAGACCAGAACCGGTGATTTGAGTGCTACCCAAATACAATTCTTGCAGTCGATTGAACCTCGCCAGGAATGCTAAGCCGACGTCCGTGATTAAGGTGCCCGAGAGTTCTAGACATCTGAGGTCAGACATCCCCGCGAGACAAGGCAGTCCGGCGTCTGATAACAAAGCATTGCTGAGTTCGAGCCGTTGCAGATGGATCAGCCGCTTGAGGTGGGTCAACCCATCATCCGTGATGATGCAGAAGGCAAGGTTGAGCGTCCGCAGACTGGTAAGGCCCGCGATGTTCTTCAGCCAATTGTCGGTGATTGAGACACCGCTGACCTGGACAGCGACGATGGGCCGTTCAGGGCACGAATCATCTCGTACAACCGACCCTCCGGCTTGCTCTATCCTCGCAATGATCCGATCCAGCCTCACAATAACCGCTCCTAGATCCGGAGATAATGGAACCAGATTCGTCATCCCCCTCGACCTGTTCGAGGTCGAGTTCATGATAGGTTCCGCCAAAGCGGTTGGGGAGGTCGAATTGCGAGCCTCGCCCGCGAGGCCGAGGAACTTGACGTCCAGACACGGTCGATCCCCTTGGTGTCTCATCGTGTTCACTTGTGCAGGGTAGCACGTCGAGACCCGTCCGGGAACTGGGCGCTGTTCAGTTCGCGCCGATCGGCACCGCTCGGGCCTGGTAGTGGCGAGTGATCAGGTCGTTCTGGATCCAGAGTAGCTTGCCGAAGGCGAGGAGAGTTGCTGCCTCCACCTTGCGTTCGAGGCCAAGTCCGAGAATCGTCGAGGTCAAGGCGCAGGCCACGAAACCCATCAAGGCGTTCATCTGCACCAGGGGAACGTTGAGCGCCGATGAGCCCGCCTCCGGCGTGTGGAGCTTACCGACGAAGTCGAGATAATTGACCATCCGAGCGTCATAAGGCCAGCTCACCAGCCGGGTCAGGTATCGACCCAGGTGTTGCTTGCGGAACTGGATCTGAGCATGGTCCGTCTTCAGCGATTCCAGGTCGAGCGGGACTTCGCCATCGTACCCCGACTGCCTCGGCACGAAATGCCGCCAGGTCGCATCATAACCGCTCAGCTTCTCGTAGACCGCGTCTACCAGCGACGGTACGAGCGGTCCGAGCTCGGCCGCAGCGCCGTGAATCGAGGCGATATCCTCCTCAGTCAGGCCGATGAATTCGGCCAGATAGCCGAAGCGATAACCCAGATCCGACTCCAGCCGATCCTCGTCAATCTGGCGCAATGCCATGTCCATCTCTCCTTCGGAATTGATCTCTGGTTGACGACCCAATCTCTATTCTGGACAATCAGGTCTAGTTTTCCTCCAGGATAGTCGAGCCAAACTGGATGTCAAGGTCTTCTTTTGTGGCCTGGGGGCGAGTTCATGCTTTCGCAGACGGTGGAGTATGCGTTGCGTGCGGCGGTCTACCTGGCAAGCCAGGTACCCGAACCCCGGACGACAGACGAGATTGCGGGAGCGACGAGGGTTCCTCGTGCGTATCTGTCAAAGATCTTGCAAGGGCTGGCGAAGTCGGGGGTCGTCCAGTCGAGGCGGGGGATTGGCGGCGGTGTCTTGCTGGCGAAAAGGCCGGAGGATCTGACGATCCTGGAGGTGGTCAACGCCGTCGAGCCGATTGGTCGGATTGCAATCTGTCCACTCGGCCTGGTGTCGCACGGAGACCGGCTCTGTCCCCTCCACCGGCGTCTGGACAACGCCCTCGCCGGCGTGGAGGATGCATTTCGGGGGACGACACTGGCCGAGGTCCTGGCCGAACCGTCCGAGAGCATTCCTCTCTGTGATTTTCCCCAGGTGTCGCGACCCGGACCGTCCGTCGAAACGCCGACTCACGAATTGAGGCTCGACCTATGAGAGCACCCAGCGCGATTTCCTGTCTGCTTGCCTTCCTGGTCTCCGGGGTGGCGCTGGCCGATGACCCGAAGCCGTTTCCGGGCGTCGAGAGCCGCTGGAACGGATTCGTCCGGCATGACTTCACCGTGGATGGTTCGGGAGCCATTGTGGTCGAGCCCAAGACACCGCTGCCGGGTCGGCCTTGGGCCTGGCGGGGTGAGTTCTTTGGAGCCTTCGCCAATGCCGATATCGCGCTTCTCGAAGCGGGCTGGCACGTTGCTTATATCGGGATCTCGAACCAGTTCGGCTCGCCCCGCGCCGTCGCCCGGTGGGAGAAGTTTTACGACGTCCTGGTCCACGATCACGCCTTGAGCCCGAAGCCCGGTCTGATCGGCCTGAGCCGAGGGGCGCTCTATTGCATGAGCTGGGCCGCCGCTCATCCCGACCAGACCCTGGCGGTCTATCTCGATAACGGCGTCTGCGACTTCAAGAGCTGGCCGGGCGGAAAGCAAAAAGGGCTCGGCGAGAGCCCGGGATCAGCCGAGGAGTGGGCCAACCTGCTCAAGGCGTTCGACTTCAAGGACGATCAAGAAGCGATTGCTTACACGAAGAACCCGGTCGACTACCTCAAGCCGCTGGTCGATGCGAAGATCCCGATCCTCCTGGTCTATGGCGACGCCGACAAGGTGGTCCCCGGCAAGGAAAACAGCGACCTCCTCTTCGACCGCTACAAGACGCTGGGAGGCCCGATCGAGCGGATCGTCAAGCCCGGCCAGGACCATCATCCGCACGGTCTGACCGACCCCAGGCCGATCGTCGAGTTCTTCGAGAAAGCTCGAAAAATGAGTGAGTAGTCATCCTGTTGCGGTCAGCTCTCGATTTGGTGGGATTGGCGAGGTTCTCTCTCCCGGCGCATCGTTCCTTCATTGTCGGGTCGAATTTTTTCAAGAGCGAGGGAAATCTTGTATGAAATCAGCTCGCACCTGGTAGTAAGACCATAGTTATTTCGCCAGACAACCGGTGGGACGAACGAGTGAACGACCGCAGCTTTCACCAGTCGGCTCGCGACTTGAAATCACTTTTCGAGGTCGGCTCCCTCGGTGGATTCTCCGACGAGCAACTTCTGGCTCGCTTCGTGGAGCGTCGAGAGGAAGCGGTCTTCGAGATGATCGTGCGTTGCCACGGCCCGATGGTCTGGGGTGTTTGTCGGCGGATTCTTGGCGACCATCACGACACTGAGGACGCCTTCCAGGCGACTTTCCTCGTCCTGATCCAGCGCGCCGAATCGCTCCGGGTGCGCGACTCGATCGGGCCCTGGCTTCATGGCGTCGCCTTGCGGGTCGCGAACAAGGCCAGGGTCGCC
>JAJYCH010000354.1 GCA_021778575.1 Planctomycetota bacterium | reverse complement strand
GACACGGGCCTCGAGGCAGGCGGCGATCTCCGCCTCGAGGAGCGCCGGATCCGTCGCCGCGGGAATGAGATTGACGCCGAAGTCGTGCGTCGTCCGCTCCCGGAGGCGCGCGACTTCGGTCCGGATCAGCTCGCGATAGAAGCTGTCGGTATCGAGCAAGGTCTTGTAGTCGAAGACGATGTCGTAGATCCGGATGATCGCGTTTTCACGCAAGGCGTAGTCGTCGAGGTTGGGGCGGCTCTGGTGGAGCGGGAGGTCGAGCGCGTAGTGGGTGTCGTGATAAAGGTTCGCACCCGTCGAGACGATCCAGTCGACGAACCCGGCCTTGAGAAGTGGGATCAGGCAGCTCATCCCCATCCCGGCGGGAGTGAGCGCTCCCGAGAGCGTCAGGCCGACCGTGCAGTCGGCGTCGAGCATCTTGCGCGTGAAGACCCGGCAAACCTCGCGCAATCGGCCCCCGTTGTACGACAGGAACGCGTTGTCGATCAGGTCGGCGGCGAGGTCGCCCCCCGTGACGGCGGGCGGGGCGATCCGGTGTTGGCTGACTTTGTGGAGATAGTTCTCGGCCATCTTATTTCAGAAGTCTCTCGATCTGGCGACAAAGGGTGAGAAATTCGCGGTAGCTGAGCAGCTTCGGTCGTTCGGGATCGCCAGTGGTGGGATTCGGCCGCCACGACTTGAAAATGTGATACCAGACCGACCATCGGGCAAGCTGGGCGAACTTGTCGTCGGTCTGAGGCGACGTCATGATGTCCGGCGGAAACGCCAATTTCAGCTCGGGGACCGCCCGCCGGACCAGTGCCAGAAGCTGGTTATAGTCCTGGACGACCGGGAGCGACGGAAACTTGTCGATGCTCGCGTCGCTGGTCTGATCCTCGGCAAGCCCGATCAGCGACTGAAGCTTGATCCTGGCGGCGTGGAGCAGCGGGTTCTCGGTCGTCGTGAAGACGTCGTCGGCGGCCAGGTCGGTCAATGTCATCGAATCAACTCCTCGACGGTTCGCGTGGATCGTTCCCGCGGATTACCTCGGATCGAGAGTGATTCGCGACTGCCGCCCGACTATTTTCCCCGGACCGGCGACCTTCCGGAAAATTTCGAACCGGCCCGACACCGGCTGTCCGGGGCGGGCGAGGGACGGATCAAGGCAGCAGGATGGCAGCGGCGATGACGGTCGTCCAGAGACCATCCTTGTGGCCAACGGCCGTGGCGGTCACTTCCTTGGTCTGGTAGATCACGTCGGCGATCCGCCAGATTTCGCGCTTCTCGTCCCAGGAGGAGTTCGGGTTGAACTCGACGCCCAGCACGGTCGCGAGCATCTCGGCCGCGAGATCCTCGGCGTAGTCGGCGGCGTACTTGGCGGTCTGGCCGTAGGCGTGGTGCTCGCTGAGATAGCCGAACGTGCTCCGGTCGCGAGGCTTGGCGACACCGACGCTGGCAGCGATCAGTCGGTTGGGCTCGGCCGTGGCGCACTCGCTCATGACGACGTGAACGATCGCGCCGGGGGGCATCTGGGGGAGCCCTTGTTCGATCGAGATTTCCTCGCAATTGGGCGGGAAGATGCTCGAAACCCGGACGAGGTTATAGCAGGCGATCCCGCCATCGCGGAGGGCCATCTCGAAGCTGGTCAGCTTCTCGCGGTGGACGCCGACACCCTTGGTGAAGAAGAGCTGTTTCGGTACATACATCGTCTTGTTGATCACCTCCCCGACCGGCGGAACTCTTGGGCAAAGAGGTTCGACCGGCGAACCGACCTGGAGAACGGGAAAAGAGACAGGCGGGAACAGCCCGGAAATAAATTCGCCCGACCCTCGAAGGGCCGGGCCATTACGGAGACAATTCCATCTGAGATCGCGCCGGCAGGAATCGAACCCACGCCTTCCGGGGGATTAGCCCGGTCGAGCTAGCCACTGCTCCACGACGCAAACGTATCATAGCGGAAGGAGCGGGCGAAGAAAAGCGCCATTTTGGAGGTGGCGGAATTCTTCATCAGACCGACAAGTTGCCTGGCGTGTTCACGGAGAGTTTAGCGGGCCGTCAACGGGATCTCAGGCATCTTCAGGCCAACTCGGCGGGTACCGTCGGCGGTTTGGTGATCCCGATAGGGACGCTTCTGTCCGAACAGGACGAGCAGTTCGCGATACCAGGCGCGGCCTTCGGGCATTGGCACCGGTTTGCCATCGACGATCAAATTGGTCTGGAGCGACTTGAGGACGACGGGCCGCAGCAGCCAGAAGGATGAATCGGGTTTCTCCCGAGCAGACTTTGGCGGTCCTGGCTCATCGCCGGGTGCCGGAGCGCCGACCGCCAGAAAGGCACTGAGGCCCAGGACGTAGATTCTGAAACGAACCGTCGAGAATCGGACGAGAGCCTTCATTCAGGTTTCCTCGTTAATTTCCAGGGAGAATCCTTCCAATCGCCTTTGAATCGTCGTTGCGACCAGGCCCAAAGTTGTTCAAGCCTTCCGTAAGGCCCGATCGAACCAATCCCGGATCACCAGGCGGAATCCCGGCAGAACTTCACCGCCTTCGAGAACCCCCGTTTCATCGAGCAGAGTCATCGAATCGGTTGAAGTGTGGACGCGAGCCGAGCGGTCGACAGGATCGAGATACCAGACCAGACGGGCACCGGCGGCGAAGTAGTCCAGAAGCTTCTGCTGCATCTCAGCCGGTGTACTGCTGGCGCTCAGAACCTCGACGGCCAGATCGGGATGAAGTGACGGAACTTTTTCGTCGGGATACTCGCGACCGGGCAACTGATCCCAGGAGATAAACGAAATGTCGGGAATTCGAACCAAGGTCGGATTGAGTCGGTACATCCCATCCACGCCCAGAACCATCCCGAGATCGCGATTCTCAAGATAGGATTCGAGGATGTAGCCCAGGACCAGGGCGAGTCGCGACTCCTTGAACCCCATCGCCTTCTCCACCAGGACTCCGTCGACCAGCTCGCAGAGCCGATTCTCGCGGTCGTGGATCGCGATCACGTCGGCGACGGTCGCGGTCCCGGGCGTGGGGCGGATCAAGATCCGATCGGCGGGAACCTGGAGCTGGGCCTGGAGGTCGGCCAGGCTTGGAGTTCTGGTCAAGAGTCCGGAGGAAGTTTCCGGCGCGGTCACCGTGGCCATTGATGGGTCCTCTGGTTCGCGACCTGTGGGGGAGGATCGTCGACCATCATACAGGATCGATCAATCGAACGGTCGCTCGGCACGCGAGAACCACTCGCTGATCGGCAGCCTGAATCCGGGCAGAACCTCCTCACCGTCGAGCGTACCCGACTCGTCGAGCACGATGAAGTTTTCCGGGCTCCGGTAAACACGGACCGTCCGGTCGGATGGGTCGAGATACCAGACGAGCTGGGAGCCTGCGGCGAAATAGTCGCGGAGCTTCTGGTCCATCTCGGCCGGGCTATTACCGGGGCTCAGGATTTCCACCGCAAGGTTGGGAATGAGGCGAGGCACCGGCTCGTTTCCCGGGCGTCCTGAAGGAAACTGGTCGCGGGAGACGAATGAGACGTCGGGAATCCTGACTAGGCCGGGGGCGAGAGTCATCATGCCGTCAGGGCCGGCGATCAGGCCCGATCGGTGCTGATCGACGTAATTCTTCAGGATCTGGATCAGGACGCAGGCAAAGACCGACTCCCGAAAGCCCATCGTCTTCTCCACCAGGACGCCATCGACAAGTTCGCAAATCCTCCGCTCGCGATTGCGAATCGCGACAACATCATCGACAGTCGCGGTGCCCGGTGTGGGATGAAGCAGAATGCGGTCGGCAGGAACCTGGAGTCTCGCCTCGACGTCAGCGAGGGTCGGTGTTCTCAGGATCGGCTCATCGACTGGTCGGACTGTGGTGGTCGTGGTCATCGACTGATCCTCTCCGTACGGCCGGAGGTACTGGCCTGGCCCTATCATAGATCATCCGTCACCACCGCGACACCCGAAAGTCCATCCCCCCGCTTCTCAAATGCCGCCCGACGATTTAGACTGGGCGAATCGAATCTTCAAGAACTCCCCGAAGTAGCGACTCGAAAGGGCCTTCCTCTATCATGGCGACGGCGAGCGAAGGACGTCGGGCGGTCTTGCTTCGGGGGGATGACAACGTGGCGGTCGCCGCCCGGCCGATCCCCAAGGGTTTCGCACTGGAAGTCGGCGGACGAACCGTCAGGGCTCTCGAACCGATCGGGCTGGGACACAAGATCGCTCTCGGGGATATTTCACCGGGCGAGCCGGTCCGGAAGTATGGGCAGATCATCGGCTTCGCCTCGATGCCGATTCCGAGCGGGTCGCTCGTCCATGTTCACAACATCACGGCCGACCTGTTCGACCGCGATTATGCTTACGCGTCCGAGCCGGCCCCGGCTCAACCGGCGTTCGAGAACCGGACCTTTCGCGGCTATCTTCGCGACGATGGACGGGTCGGCACCCGGAATTACGTCGCCGTCATCAGCGCCGTGAATTGCTCGGCGAGCACCTCGCGGGCCGTCGCCGTGCGGTTTCGCGACGGCGCCTGGCAGGCTCAGTACCCCAACGTCGACGGAATCTTCGCGATCACCCACAAAGGGGGTTGCGGGATGCCGACCCGGGGGAAGGATCACATCCAGCTCGAACGGGTTCTGGCCGGGTTCGCCAACCACCCGAACGTCGCCGCCTGCGTGCTCGTCGGTCTGGGTTGCGAGGTCAGCCAGGCCCGAGAACTGGTCGAGATCCACGACCTGAGCGCGCGAACCGGCAAAAACGAACCCAAACGACGCCCCCGGGTGATCAACATCCAGGAGCAAGGCGGGATCACCAAGACGATCGAGGCGGTCGTCAAGGCAGTTCACGACGTCTTGCCCGAGGCCAACGCCTGCGTCCGGACCGAACAGCCGGCGTCGAAGCTTTGCCTGGCCATGGAGTGCGGCGGCTCGGACGGGAACTCGGGAGTGACCGCCAATCCTGCGCTCGGCGTGGCGGCCGATCTCCTGATCGCTCAAGGTGGTACGGCGGTCCTCGGCGAAACGTCCGAAATCTATGGGGCCGAGCATCTTCTGACCCGACGCGCGGTCAGTCGCGCGGTGGGCGAGAAGCTTGTCGAGCGGATCAAGTGGTGGGAATGGTACGCCGGGATCTTTGGGGCCGAGCTGAACAATAATCCGTCGCCGGGCAACAAGGCGGGGGGACTGACGACCATTTACGAGAAGTCGCTGGGTGCTCTGGCCAAGGCCGGATCGAGCCCGTTGGTCGACGTCGTCGGTTTCGCGGAGCGGGTCGATGGGCCGGGGCTGGTCTTCATGGATACGCCGGGGTTTGATCCGGTCTGCACAACGGGGTTGGTCGCCGGTGGGGCCAATGTCCTGGTGTTCACGACCGGTCGCGGGAGTGTTCTGGGGCTCAAGCCCACCCCGTGCATCAAGCTGGCGACGAACACGCCGATGTTCGACCAGATGATCGACGACATGGACATCAACGCCGGGACGATCCTTGATGGCGAGTCGGTCGAGGAGGCTGGCCGTCGGTTGTTCGAGCTGATCCTGCAAGTCGCCGACGGGACCCGGACCAAGAGCGAGGCCGCCGGGATCGGCGAGGAGGAGTTCGCCCCTTGGTTCATCGGACCCCAGCTTTGAAGCCCGCGGCTGGAAACTCGGTGGCGATCCCGTTCGTCGTGGTCGCCATCCTGGTTCTCCAGTCGCTCTGGTTCGCCTGGT
>JAJYCH010000353.1 GCA_021778575.1 Planctomycetota bacterium | reverse complement strand
CTTTGAATCGCCGCCGCGCCGCACGGAGCACCTCCCCTGAGCATCGGGCTCAGATTGCCGACGAGGATCGCCGCCGCGCCGCACGGAGCACCTTCTTTGCGTCCTTCAGCCAGTATTGATAGCGAAGATTCATCGTGCCTCACGGAGACGGGGGCCCCCGAGGCGGTGGCCGTGATCGCGACCGTTGCCGCGACCGCGACCACCTGATTGCCGCCGGGCAATTAATTGCCGACATTATCATGGGATCGGAAATTTGAGATTTCAAATTTCCGATCCCTTTTTTCGTTGATCGAGACCCATCCTGGAGTTCACCCCATGAGCGATCATCACCACGAAGTCGCCTGCATCTTTTGCAAGATCGTTCATGGGTCGATCCCTGCGGTCAAGGTGTTTGAGAACGAGCATGCGGTCGCCTTTCTCGACATCAACCCGGTCAACAAGGGACACGTCCTGCTGGTCCCCAAGGCCCACCACGCCAGCCTGGCCGAACTTCCCGATGACCTCGCCGCCGAGACCGCCCGACTGGTTCCTCGGCTGGCCCGGGCGATCCAGGCCGCGACGGGAGCCGACGGCCTGAACCTGATCATCAACAACGGCCAGGCCGCCGGCCAGACGGTCTTCCACAGTCACTGGCACCTGATCCCCCGGTTCCTCGACGACGCCGTCAACTGGCCCTGGCCGCATGCGGATTACTCGGGCGATGAGCTGAACCAGATGCAGTTCCGGATCGAGCGGGAGCTTTCCTGAATCGGCGACCCTGGCCAGCAGATTGTCGGATGAACGGATTGATTGCTGATCCCATTCACTTGTCCCGTTTGGTCGAGACCTTCAACGCCTGGAAGCGTTTCAGCCAGCCGCCGATCAGGGCTCCGTTCAGATCGTTCTGCTTCTCGTAATCTTTGGTGGTCTTTCCCCAGTAGAAGCTGATCCAGCCATCCACCTCAGATCGGGCGCGATCGATGAACGCCTCTGTCTCCTCGAAGCCTGCGGAGAGTGGAAAGAACTCCTCGACAACCAGAGGTTTACCGACCTTGTAGACCTTCAAGGCGGCGAGATCATCGTCAAGCTTGCCCGACTTCGGATAGAAGTGGACGCTGACGAAGTCGAGCGGGCCGCAGACCTCGGGAGCATAAAATAAAGGCTGAGCCCCCTTGAAGACCTGGGCCCAGGGGATCACTCCAACCGTGATCATGGTCCGATGATCGACCGAGCGGATCGCGGTCGTCAGTTGGGCAACCCAGGCTCGGGCGACTTCCTTATCGGTCCTTCCCTTGAGATCCAGCGTAATCCGCTGGACAAAATACTTGCCGCCTAGTGGCTGGCCGGGCAACCAGTCTTCCTTGGGATCGCCTCCTGTCAGGATCGGCTCGTTCATCAAATCGTAGCAGAAGATCGCCGGGCTCTCCTTGCAGACCTCCGCTACCGCCTTCCAGAAGCGAGCCTGGACGTCCCATCGTCTGGACTCGTCGAGCTCGGTATACCACCTCGGGACACCTTGCTTGTGGTAACAGCCAAGTCCCGTGATATCGAGTGAGAGGCCCGTTTCCTCGGCGAGCTTGACGAGCCTGGCTAGCCGAGCGAGGTTGGCGTCGTCTGTCTGATCAGCCGATTTGAGGAACCGAGCGAGTTGGAGGTGGACCCGGACGACATTGGCCCCAAGTTCCTTCATTTCGCGGAAGTCGTCCATCACGGTCGGCCATTCATTGGCCCAGTAATCCTCAAGGAGCCGACCGGAATCGTCGTGATCGTAGTTGAATCCCCAGACGACGAAACGGTCGGTTGTTCCTGCCCGGACGAAGTGCGAATGGTCTGCGCTGAGGGTAATCCGGTCGAGCCTTCGCGGAACCGAGATCACGCCTGGTTCCTGGGCTTGCACCGACCGACCGAGGCCCATCGATGCAAGGAGCGCCAGGATGATCGGGGCCATCGAATCAGGTCGTTGGAACATACGGTTTCATCGCCCCTGTTCTCTGCCAACTATTTGCCATACGCCAGAGCCAGCAAACCATAAGCCGTGACCAGGTTCGGGTCGCCTTCCATGAATCGGTCGGCGGGGTTGACCCAGCTTCCGTCGGCAGCCTGTCTCTTGGCCAGCGCGGCGACGAGATCCTGCTTCCAATCGTGCACCTTGCCGGCGGCGTCGGTAAAGGTTGGCTTGTCGATCAGGCTGAGGGCCTTGGCAAAAGTCTGGTAGTAGTAGAACAGGCCCGCCTGACCCATTCCGGGGTTTTCTTCGAGCGTGTAGTTCTTGGCGATATATTCGGAGGCGGCCTTGACTCTCGGGTCGTCCGCCTTGAGCCCGGCGTAGATCATGCTCTTGAGGCCCGCGTAGGTCATGCTGCCATACGACCGAAGGCCGCCGTTGGCGTCCTTGTCGGGAACCGTCATGCTCACGCCGCCGGCGGCGGCGCTGTAGATGAATCCGCCATCGTTTACCTTGCCGGCCCAGGGCTGGTCGTTGAATTCGCCTTTCAGGTTCTGGCACCGCGAGACAAAAACCAGGGCCTTCTTGAGGTTCGGATCGTCGGCCGGAAGTCCCGTGTCACGCAAGGCTTCCATGAAGAACGAGGTGTTCGAGAGATCCGGGCGACTCCGGCCGCCGTAGCCGGCACCGCCGTAGAACGGGTCATCGGCGCTCTTGTTTTCCGACTCGTCCCACTGAAGCCCCTTGAGGTACGTTTGACCGGCCTTGATCTGCGCCGCGTACTTGCCGCCGGAATTGGCTTCGTGGAAGGCCATCAGGGCGATGGCGGTGACGTAGTTTGAGTTCGGTCCTTCGGCCAGTCCGCCGCTCTTGGGCGAGATGAATCCTTCGAGGTAGGCCAGACCCTTGGTGATCGTCGGCTCGCTCGGCGTCGTTCGCTTCGAGCGGAGCAGGGCGGTCACCACCAGGCCGGTGATTCCCGGTCCTTTTTCGCTCGACCAGCTTCCATCGGCCTTCTGCCGCGACTTGAGGAAGCCCGCCGCCTTCGAGGCCAGCTCGTCGGACGTCGGACCGTCGGCGAACAATGACCGGGGTCCGATCGCCAGTGCCCCCAGCGCGACGCTCGAAGCTCCGAGAAACCGTCGACGATGGAATTGATCCGACATGGTGAAGTCCTCCTCAATTAAATCAACGAGTGACGCCAAAGGGGCGAGTCGACGACCGGTTGCCATCATCCTTAATAGTATCGTGGAGTGAGGCTCGGGGCGAGCATGCCGATCGGGCTCTCGGCGGATAATTGCGGTTGACGGCGGATTCGATCGCTCCTACACTCCGCCTTCATGCTCGTTCCAGGAGCCGGCGCTGGGCCGGTAGTCCTCGGTCGCGGAAAGGATTCCGCTCGATGAAACGATCGAAAATCGCACCCGTCCTGGCCATGATGGCGCTGGCGGGATGCAGCCTGAGCCGATCCGACCTGAAGAAGAAGGCGGACGAGGTCACGGCGACTGTTTTCAACACGAACAGCGACCGGCCCAGCCGGGTCCTCGAACCAAAATACTGCAAGATCGATACGGCGATCATCTCGCGACCGGTGGGCGAGCATGTCGTCGATGGCTCGGTCTGGGAAGTCGCCGACAACCAGGCGATCCCGGTCGAAGCTCGCCAGGCCCTGGAGTCGAACGGCATCCGGATCGGAATCATCACCGGAAACCTGCCGACCGACATCACCGAGGCGTTCAAGCCCGCCCCTCCGCTCAAGGAGACGCAGTGGGTCCACATCGCCTTGCCCGAAGGGGAACGGACGCCGATCGTCGTCGGCTCGAAGACCGAATCGGTCGCTCTCTTGCTCAACCATCGGGGCAAGGTGAACGGGCGCGAATATCAGGACGCCGAAGGACGGATCATCGTCTCGCCCAGCCATTCGGGCTCGAAGTCGGTCTCGATCCGGCTGGTCCCGGAGATTCACCACGGCGACACCCGGCGGACCATCGCACCGATCGAGACCAATAGCCCGTTCACTCAGCAAGAATTCGGTTTCAAGGACGGCCAGAAGGAAGAAATCCTCCGCGAACTGGCGGTCTCGATCGACCTCTTGCCGGGCCAGACACTGGTTCTGGGCTGTCAGCCGAAGCAGTCGAGGAGTCTCGGCGCGTTCCTGTTCACTCGACCCGAGGCGAACAACGACCAGATTTTCCAGAGCGTCCTGCTGATCCAGGCGACGCGGAACCACCTGGGCGAACTCCCGCTCAGCCCGGCCGACGAACCGGCCGAGATGCCCGACCTCGCCGTCAAGCCGACTCCGATGCCGCAGCCTTTGAAGGACTCAAAGGCCCCTTGATCGATCGGTGACTTGACCCGTCACCCTCCACCCACCCGAGAAGGAACTCGCCCGATGGAATGGCAACCGGGACTCTGGGGGCGAACCCGAACCGAACCCACAGCGTCCACTCCTTCAACCAAGAAGAAGTGGATCACGCACGCCAGGCACGACCAGCACGGACCTCATCGCGAGGTTGGCCGATCGCAGAGACTGGCGAAGTTCGCGGCGGGAGGTGCCGTCTTGTCCCGAGAATCGAGCCCGAAATCGCGGTTGATCACTCTCGACGGGTCGAGCGGTGAAGGAGGCGGCCAGATCCTCCGGTCGGCACTCGCGCTGTCGCTTCTGACCGGCAAAGCGTTCCGGATCGTCAAGATCCGGGCCAATCGCGACCGCCCCGGCCTTCGTCCCCAGCACCTGAAGTCGGTCGAGACCGCCGCGCTCCTGGGCAACGCCGAGGTCTCCGGCGGCTCGATCGGCTCGCGCGACCTGACCTTCCGGCCGGGAACCATTGCCCCTCGCGACCTCCAGATCGATATCGGCACCGCCGGCTCGACCGCCTTGATCCTCCAGACCTTGCATCTTCCGCTGGCGCTCCGGTCGACCTCGCCAACCCGGTTGACCGTGACCGGCGGGACTTACAACGAGTCGGCCCCGTCGTTCCCGTTCCTCGAAACCACCTGGCGAGCCCACATGATCGGGCTCGGCCTGCCGGTCTCGGTCAGCATGCCGACGGCTGGGTTTTATCCGGCCGGGGGCGGAATCCTCGAAGCCTGGATCGAACCGGCGACTCCGCAAGCCTTGATCCTGGAGAACCGAGGCGAACTGGTGAAGATCAGCGGGATGGCCGAAACGATCCAGCTTCCCGGTGTCGGCCGACGGCTGGCCGATCAGGCGCTGAAGTCGCTGGCGGCTCACGATCTGGCCGCAGAGATCGAAGCGTGCCAGATTGCCGGAATTGGCCCAGCCGCGTCAATCACGCTGACTGCCAGCTTTACCCAGGGTCCGCCGGCGACATTTGTCGGTCTGGGCAAACGAGGTAAACCGGCCGAGGCCGTCGCGGACGAGGCGGTCGACCAGTTACTCGAACACCTGGCCAGCCCGAACGGCGTGGTCGATCGCCATTCGGCGGATCAACTCTTGTTGCCACTAGCCTTTGCGCCGGGGCGAAGTCTGTTCACGGTGACCGAGGTGACCGAGCACCTGAGGACGAACGTCGAGACCATTCAGGCGTTCCTGGACACGACGATCCGGATCGAGCCCTGCACCGACGGACCAGGCGGCCGGGTCATCGTCGGTTGAAGTCGATTTCCAAAACGAAGCCAATCGCGGCTTGGTCATCACGGGGTTAACCCGTTCCAAAACGAAGCCAATCGCGGCTTGGTCATCACGGGGTTAACCCGTTCCAAAACGAAGCCAATCGCGGCTTGGTCATCACG
>JAJYCH010000352.1 GCA_021778575.1 Planctomycetota bacterium | reverse complement strand
TTCAAAATGACATTCGCCAACTGGCTGCCGGGCTGGTCGACTCCGAACCCGAGACCGCCGGGGCTGGTTGTCCTTCCTATGAGATTCTTTGCGATGAGCAAACACGACTTTATGCCCGGATGTTCCGCTCATGACCCCTGGTCGGACCTGCTGTCCCGGCCGTCCGGAGGGCGCCGCCGCCGCCTCCTGTCGGGAGTCGCCTTCCACAAGGATACCGGCGGCGACCACATGGGGCGACCGGGGCCGGCTCGCTACGCGGGGCCGACTCGTCAGGTCTACACGATCGGGGTGGCCGGGCCGGTCGGCTCGGGTAAGACGGCCCTGGTCGAGATGCTCTGCAGGGCCCTCTGGCCGGAGATCAATCTCGCGGTCGTCACCAACGACATTTACACGCATGAGGACGCCGAGTTCCTCTCCCGGAGCGGGGCCTTGCCGGTCGAGCGAATCGTCGGCGTCCAGACCGGGGGATGCCCGCATACGGCCATCCGCGACGACGCCAGCGCCAACCTGAGCGCCATCGGCAACTTTCAGCGCCAGATTCCTGGTCTCGAACTGGTCCTCGTCGAGTCGGGAGGTGACAACCTCACCGCCGTCTTCTCAAGGGAACTGGCCGATCGCTTTATCTTTGTGATCGATGTCGCCGAAGGGGACAAGATCCCTCGAAAAGGAGGGCCGGGGATTTGCAACAGCGACCTCTTGATCATCAACAAGACCGACCTGGCGCCGCACGTCGGGGCGGATCTGGATGTGATGCGTCGGGACAGTCTCAAGATGCGCGGCGAGCGGCCGTTCATGATGGTCAGCCTCCGTCAGAAGGAAGGCGTTGAGGAGGTGATCTCTTGGGTCCGCGACCAGCTCGCATCACACGCAACGAGCTGACGATACCGCCCGAATTTCGCGGCCTTTGCATGTCCTCACACGAGGCATCCAGGGTCGGCGGCGCGCGGATCGAACTGGTCAAGGTCGGCGAAGAGACGCGGCTGGGGACGTGCTATCAGCAGGTCCCGGTGCGTCTGATGCCGCCGTTCGTCATGGACGGCGAGCCGGCCTGCCTGCTCTACCTGATTAATCTCACCGCCGGCTTGATGGACGGCGACGCCCATCTGATCGAGTTGACCGCGAGAGGAGGAACGAGAGCCGTGGTCACCGGCCAGTCGGCCACGCGAGTCCACCCCGCGCTCGTTAGTTTCTCGACCCAGGAGTGGGTCGTCGAAGTCGAGGACGAGGCGTGCCTCGTCGTCCTGCCGGGCCCCGTTATCCCGTTCCGGGGCAGCCGTTACTATCAGCGAGGTCGTGTCGATCTCGCCCCCAGCGCCCGGTTGATCTGGGGTGATATCTGGCTGCCCGGCCGCTATGACCGGGGCAATCTCTCGGAACAGTTTCAGTTCGATCGGATCGTCCAGGATTTCGAGGTCCGACGGGACGGCCGCCTGGTCTATCGAGACCGATTCCGCTGGGATGGACCCTGGAACGCCGAAGAGGCCGACTGGCACTTCGGGGGAAATCTGGCCTGTGCGAGCCTGTTCGTGGCGGGCCCGATGCCGACCACCCTGCCCGATCCAAGTCCGAAGGTCCGACGATCGACATTCCGGCTCGAATCCGGCGACACTTGTGTACGCTGGTGCGGCGACCCGCCAACCGTCACGATCGACCTGGCGCATACGGCTCTCTGCGTGGCGGCTCGCTGGACTGTCGGGCCCGAGGCTCCTCCCTGGCTCCTCGAATCGGGCAACCTTGCTCCCAACCACTGGTTCTCGCCAGCACCGATTTGATTGTCGGTCCAGGAAAGCCGAGGGAGAGTCGAGACGGATGATCCTCAGTCCATTCGGAGCGTGCGAAGATGAGTTCTGAGGATCGACAAGGCTTCTGGCGTGAGGCCCTCGCCCTCCAGGGGGCGATGATCCCTCGGATCATGGTCCGTGTGATTGTCTTCGGGCTGATCGCGGGGAGCATCTGTGGGCTGGCCTGGGCCGCAGAGCGAATCTGGGAGCTTCGGCTCACGCTCGACCTCACTCCACACGAACTCGCCGGGGTGGCACTGGGACTACTACTCGTGGCCCGGACAAATGCGGGTTACGATCGATGGTGGGAAGCACGGAAACTCTGGGGTGGATTCGTCGACCGCTGCCGGAAGGTCGTCATTAACGCGCTGGCCTACGGGCCAAACGACCCCGAATGGCGAGATCAGTTCGCTCGATGGGTCGCGGCTTATCCGCACGTGGCGCGACATTCCCTCCGCCATGAACGTCCCTCGACGGAAATCGTTAACCTGTTGGGGCCAGAGAAGACGGAGCATCTCGCTCGGGCGGAGCACATGCCAAGCTTCGTCGCCATGAGACTTGGCGATCTGCTCCGAGAAGCTCGTGAGCGATTCGCGATGGACGGCTTCGCCTTCTTGCAGATCGACCGGGAGCGGGCCCTGCTCATCGACAACTATGGCGGCTGCGAGCGGATTCGGAACACTCCAATGCCGCGGGTCTATTCCCTCAAGATCCGCCATTTCCTGGTGCTTTACCTGGTGACGCTCCCCCTCGCGCTCCTCCATCGGTCGGTCGGAGATTGGGCCGTGCCGTTCATTACCATGCTCGTTGCCTATCCGTTGCTCTCGCTCGACCAGATCGGAGTGGAACTCGAAAATCCCTTCCACTCGGGGCATCTCAGCCACCTTTCGATCGACGGCCTCTGCACGACCATCGAAAGAAACGTCCTCGCACTTTTGAAGACAAAAGCCACTGAGCTTCAGGAGAAATAAACCGTCCTCAGAATTTGATCAAGGCGCTGATCCCGCCAGTCAACTGGCTCCGATCGGTATGGGCACCATTTCTCCCGAAAGCGTTCTCACCGGCGAAATCACCGCGAATTTCCGGGCGAAATTCCAGGCACTTGATCGGGTGCCAGTTCAAGCCGAGGGTCACTTCGGAATAGTCGGTATTGATCCCGGTTCGGGTGCCCTTGACGTCGTCGAACCACTCGGCGCGGACGTTGAAGTCCAGCTTCGGACTCAAATGGAAGAGGCCAATGGTGTACACGCCATACCAGGACCCCGTGCCAACGACCGAGTTCGGGTCCCAACCCATGTTGGACTGAATGATCTGGGTAAATCTCGGGCTCCAGTTCTGCTGGATCCGCAATTCCAACGTCGTATCGAAGTTGCCAGCCAGACCTGGGGCGGCAAAAATCGCGTTTTGACCACAATAGACCGAAGCCGTCAAACGTGTCCTATGCTCATCCGTCACCCAGTAATTCACCTGCCCGATATAGCAGAGTGAGTTATTGCTTCGCTTGGTGAAGAACGTGTTAGCGCCAAAAGTCACCCCGTTCCAGATATCCAGCTTCTTGCTGGCGTGCAGATCGGCCAGGACGCCGGTAAACGCACCGTCCTGGGAATAGAAGAACTGGTAATCGCTCGAATAGAAGGGCCGATAAGGAGACAAAAAGCCGTTGTAGCCGATGATGGAATTCATCCGGCCCGCCTTCACATCCACGCCGCCTTCAGTGAGGATCGGCAAATGCGCCGAGAGGTAAAGGTCTCGGAAATCCTGACCAAAGTGGGCATTACCGACGGGAAAACCGATGCCGCCTTTCGCCGCGCCCAGGGCCGCGTCAGCACCTGCGAAGTAACGGATATTGAAACCGATGTCGAATCGATCTTGCTGAAGCGGCCGCTGAAAAACGAACCCAATCTGATTCAACAGGAACTCGTTGCCAAATCGGTTCTGCCGGGGCTGGACCGAAAGCAGGCCGGTTCCGGTCGATGCACCGTTGTAGCCCCCTTCAGTCCACCCGAAGGCCCGGATATGGCTGTCTTCTCCCAGTAAGTTCGCCAGGCCAAGCCGGTCCATAAGGAACCGGACGTCCGAGACCGCTGTCGGACCCAGCGTGGATGGAGCCCCTTGATAAATATCTTCCGCGAGTTCGCGAGGTAGAGACCCGGCTTCGAGTCCGGGCCCGGTTGCCGCGTCGGTTGTTGTCGGGTCTGAGTCCGCCACGGGTCCACTGATCGGCAGCGACAGATTGGGATCGTCAGGCAAGTGAGGAAGCGGATCCTGAGCGATCACGGGGCTTATAAGGAAGATCGCTAGGCTTCCACCGAGTAGAAAACTCCATTTCATCTTCGGGGTTCCTCTACCGGACAGGGAAAGAAAACAAGGGCATGAGCCCTGGACGGCCGGCTTTTCCAGCGGAGGCGGCCAACGAATGAACATGGAGATTCTGCCGATAATTTCGGTCTTAGTGGTTAGTGAGCTTGAGTTTTCACGTCAAGTATGGATTGCCAGCGAATGTTCGATTGTGAAAACCAAGGGACCCATTTGCACATTGTCTTTGAGAGTCCCTACATCATCGCCCCATTAAATCATCTCTATCTTAATGGTTTCGCTCCTTAAGGGGGTTATAACCAGGGTCTGGACAGGTTGCCGAGATCCAGTCTAGATTAATTGTCAAAGTTTGCAATTCGATCGACCTCGTCAGGCTTGATCGCAATAACTGCCGCTCCAGGAATCGGACGAGATGAAAATGCTCCCGAAGTTTCGACGGTCTCCCCAGATGCTCATTCTCGTCTTGGCCCTGAGCGGGCCAGCCCAGAGCTTCAGCCAGGACGTGAAGGCCGCGCCCGCACAGAAGCCAAAAGTCACGTCGATTGACGAGATTAATGCGGTGTACCTCCGCAAGATCGCGGTGATCGAACGGCAAAAGCTCGAGCAACTCGGCGAGCTCGCGGCCAGTCAGCCGAAGGCTCAGGCGGATGCGACCTATCGGGAATACTTCCAACTGGCGATCGCCAAGGATTTCTATATGGAAGCGGAGGCAACGGCCCGTAAACTGATCGAGGCCGGTGATTCCTCCTCGGAGCTTCGGACTCTGGCGAATCTGGTCAAGATCATCGCCGAGGTCGACCGGGGTGCTTATGACGACTCCGTGAAGAGTCTGGTCCAGGCAGTCGGTGACAAGACGGCCCAAGGCAAGCCGGCCGGTGCTCCCGGAGGTGACCTTGGGCTGACAGCCAGCAGCCGGGGAGCCATTGTCGAATCGTACTATCAAAAATTGATCCGTGCGTATCAGTATGGTGTCGCCCGCAAGGCAATGGAGATCGTCGCCGAGAACGCCGAAAATCCCGCCGTCCGCGACCTGGCCACCCGTCGAAAGGGACATCTGGATCTGATCGGCCAACCGGCTCCGCCGATCGTTTCCGTCGACCTTGAAGGGAAACCGTTCCGCCTCGATGCTGCCAAAGGAGAGGTTGTTCTGCTCTTCTTCTGGGCGTCCTGGTGCCTACCGGCCGCCGACCAAATTCCCGCACTCGAGGAAACGTATAGAACCTATCGCGAGCGTGGCTTCCGTGTCGTTGGGATCGACGTCGACTCGTCGCAAGAGGGCGAGACCGATCCCAAGACCATTATCGCCAATGCCCGCCGGTTCCTCGTCGAATTCAACATCCCCTGGACCACGTTGATCAACGGCCGGGGCGATCAGGATCTGACCCGTTCTTACACCATCACCGAGGTCCCGGCCAACGTCCTGATCGGGCGAGATGGCAAGGTGATTCATCTCGACCTGTTTGGCTCGAAGCTGGACAAAGCGATCGGCGAGGCCATCGCCGCGAAGCCCTGATGAATCGGGGTCCCGGTCGATCGAACTTCAACTCGGTAGAAGATGAGCGATTTGCAAGGAGCTGGAATGATGGTGGATCTGCGACCAAGGTTCGGGACACGTG
>JAJYCH010000351.1 GCA_021778575.1 Planctomycetota bacterium | reverse complement strand
AACATGGCCTGACGGGAGCCGGAATCGTCCTGCCCGAGGCCGACGCCGCCAAGGTCGAACGTCTGACCATCGCCTTCGCCGAGGAACTGAGCGCGATCGGCGAGGTCGGCCAGTCCCTGGCGCGACTGGCAGCCTTGAACTCGGTCCGAGTCGAACGAGCCGCCGACCAGGAAACTGCGGCACTCACAGCCCGGGTCCGCCAGGTCGCGGCCGATTTCGTGCCTCCTGAAGGCGTTGACGACGACGAAGCCGCCCAGCTTCGCGACGAGGCGGTCCGGATCAGCATGTTCGACCCCTCGAAGGAAGCGATTCTGGCCAGGCGCTATCAGGCCAATGCCGAGCGAGGTTTCTACAAGGCCATCAAGCTGTTACGTCAAATGGACAAGGAAGCCGATGCCCTGTTGAAGGCCGACGACGAGGCCCGGGCGAACGACCTGATGGGTTCGTTTTTGAAGATGCAGCGCGAGGGTCGCGAGATCGACGCCGGGCTCGACGCGATGGAAGCAAGACTGGACGAGATGGACCGGATGGAAGCGGCCCGGCCGAGAAACTCCGCCCAGTTTACCCCGGTAAACGCGACGGTAGACGTCCCGTTCACGATCGGCCGCAGTCGCTGAGCGATCTCGCCAGGCTTTGACCCGAAAAATGGCCTGTTCAACCAGGCCAGGCGCTCGCGGTCCGCGCGGGGGTTTTGGCGTCCGCTGGTTTCGCTTCACCGGCGTTCGGTGGCTTCGGTCTTGAGGATTGCGGCGTCCTTGATCGGGGCGAGGATTGGCCAGGCGATCAGTTTGATTCCGGCTCGGGGGAAGACCCGGGGGATCAGGTTGAGGTCGTCGCCGACGATGGGGGGGATCACGGGGCGGCCGTCGGACCAGAAGCCGAGGTGGCGGAAGGCTTCGCCTCGGTCGGTGGCCTCGTCGAGGGTCTTGCCGGCGAAGGCGGCTTCGAGGGTCAGGTCGGCGATCCTCCAGAAGCCCGAGGTGTCGAAGGCGTTGACCTCCGCCTGGGCCATCTGGGCTCCGGGTAGAAGGCCGTCGCGGGTGTCGAACCGGGGTTGGGCTCCGGTCGGGGCCAGGTGATCGGCGCGGAACTGGGGGACGCCCCGGAGGTCGCTTCGGTAGAGGATGAACTTCTTGCGGTCGAGCGGGATCGCGGTCGTCGCGCTGAAGATCTCGCGAGCCCGCTGGTCGCCGACGACCAGGTCTTTTTCACCGGCGAGCACGACCAGGAGCGTCGAGGCGGGGATGTTGGCGAGGTCGGGCTTGCGCGAGGGGAAGACCTCGCCGGGGAAGACGGCGATGACCGCTCGGGGGATCGGGAGGTCGGCCTCGGCGGCGACGGCGGCCATCTGAGCCGAAAGGTTCCCGCCGGCCGAGTGGCCCATCAGCGCGAACTTGGATCGGTCGGGCCGGACGTGGGCGGGGGACGTCGACAGGACGTCGAGCGCGTCGCGGACGGCGGCCAGTCCGTTGGGGAGGAAGTTGGCCGGCGGTGTCGACCAGTCGCGCTGGTAGCGAGGGGCGATGACGATCCGCCCTTTGCGGACGAGATGCTCGATCCAGGCCCCGTAGACGCCGGGGTTGACGGCGAACCAACCGTGGTTGAAGACGATGACGGGGGCCGATTCTGGGGTGGGATCGGCGGGCTCGAACAGCCAGTACGACCGGGGGCCTTCGCCGACTTCGATCCGTCGGACCGATTTGTGCGGGTAGGTGGCGGGGGGATCGTCGCCGAGCACGCGAGACGGGGCACAGAGGCAGAGCAGCGCGAGGGTGACGACGATGACGGCCAGGTTGGCCGCGACCTTTTCCGGGCGCGGCCCGAGGGTACGGGGCTGGCGGTGCATGGCATCCTTGCCTTCGGAATGGGTCGGGCGAATGATCCGGTCCTGGCGAAAAGCCGACCGGGTTTCGCCCGTCAAAAAGGGTCCATCCATCCTGATTTTAGACGGGCCTGGTCAAGCCCTTGGATCGGAAACCTGTCAGTTGCGAGGGGCCGTTGCCGGTCGGCCGGCGACCGACTTCTGCTGGGGACCGGTCGGCTTGGTCCCCTTGGGGTCGGCCGTCGGGTTGCCGATCGGCGGTGGGCCGGGGGCTCCGACGTGGCCCGGCGCCTGCTTGGGGGTGATGTAAACCGTCTCCAGGAGCGGCGACGACCAGATCCCGTGGCGTTCGTTGCCGGGAAAGAAGACCGCCTGGTCGAGCTTCAAGCTGGTCAAGCTGGTGAAGCCCAGGACGCAGAGCGGGAACTCGTTGATCCGTTCCATGTCGGCGAGCAAGATCGGCTCGGAGAGGGTCAAACCGGCGTGGCGGAACGCCTTCTCGGCCATCTCGACGCAGTAGAGTTCGCGGTCGTCGGTCGAAAGTTCATAGTCGAACGGGACTTGCTTCTGGTAGGTCTCGTGGAGGTACTCGACGACCTTGGGCACCCGGTTCTGGTATTCTTTCTTGAGCCGCTTGACGCCGAACGGCCCGGTGTTGTCGAGAATCCAGATCATCAAGGGCTGGCGGCGGACGCTGGCCTTGGTGGTGTCGTAGACGACCGGTTCGCCGTCCTCGATCACCACGGTGCCGATGTGCGAGAACTGGCTCCCGCTGACGTTGGCGATGAACCGGCTGAACGGGAACAGGCCGCCGAGAATCCGGGCATCGCCGCGGCGGAACAGGATGTCGCCGGTCTTGAGGGTCTTGCGCCCCCACTGATCCCACTGGGTCATCGCCGGGGTATCGGGGACGGCCGGGATCGCGCCCGACTTGCGGGCGGCCGTGGCGACCGGCCCCCAGGGGTTGCCTTGCCAGCCGGGGGGAACGAGCCGGTCGGTCGGCTCCTTGCCGCCATCCTGACCACCGTTGAGAACCACCAGCAACCAGAGCACCAACCTCATGTGGGGAAATCCTTGATTCAGGTCGAGGCGTCTCGCGAAGAGAGCAAGGGCCGATCAGTCGGCCGGAGACGTCTCATGGGGAAGGTCAATCAGCCGTCGGGTCACGCGATCCTCGGACACCATTCTCAACTCAACATGCGCGGTACACGCGTCGCAATCGACATACCGGATACGCTAGAAGCGGTCTGGCTTGATCGAAGTCTTCCAAGTATACGTCGTGAACCACCAGGGTCGCCGGATTTTTCCGGTTTTGACTCTCAGCTTTTTGTCGAAGTCGCAAAAAAACACAAGAGTAAAGTGACCGCATTTTCCGCAAAGGCCCAGGATGAAAGGTACCTCAACGAATTCTGGCATTTACCGTAGGGTAGGGCTCGCCCTGCCGGATTTTTGAGTCTTTCGTGTCGCATCTCTTTGCTACGACAGCGAAAACGGCAGGGCAAGCCCTACCCTACGGGATCGCACGGTCGGAGATACGTTCCCTGGTCCGGCCGACCAAATCGATCGCTTCGCGCCCCCATCAGCCCGTGTTAGACTGGGCGACGACCAGATCGGCCGAAGGATCGGCCGGCGAATCCGAGATCGATCGCGGAGGGAGTCACCATGCTCGCGCTCGTCTGCCTGGCCGCCTTGACGTTCACGGCCGAGGGGCTGGATCTCGACCCGGTTCATACCGCCCTCAAGAAGATTGGCGACGCCGGGACCAACTGGCCGGCCGAGCAGGCCGCTCGCCAGCAGCTGGTTGCGCTGGGGGAGCCGGTCGTCCGGACGCTCCAGCGCGAGCTGGCGACGATCGACGATGCCCGGGTCCGTCGGGCCTGCTACGATATCCTCTGTGCCTCCTTCGCCCAGGACGAGCGGACTCCCGCCATCCTGGTCGCCGGTCTGGGGGATAAGGACGACGGAATTCGTTACGTGACGGCCTTCCAGCTCGGGACTCTCAAGGCTTACGCGGCCCACCGCCAGCTTCAGGTGGTGGCGGATGACACCAAGGAATCTACCGACGTCCGCCTGGCGGCGGCGAAGTCGCTTGCCGAACTGGGCGAGTCGCATTCGCTGCGGCTTCTCTATCAAGGGGCCACGGCCGATCGCTACATGGAACGATACATGGCCAGCATTGGCCTGAAGGCGTTATCGGGCAAGAACCTCGACGATTTTGGCGGGTACAGCTACGCCGAGGGATGTTTTGTCTCAAGTGGCCTGGAGATATCCGTCCCGTTCGATGCTCTCCAGGAGGCCGAACGGAAGGCCAACCGGTTTGCCGCCGCCGTCGCTTATTTCGGCTGGCTGAAGGCCGAACGCCCCGACCTTTACAAGCATCTCACGCCGTCGTTTTCGCGAAACCGGTAGGCGGATCGGGCCTGGACTTCAAAGCAAGTTGATCGGATCAACAGAGATTGGGACTCTGTGTGTGATTGATAGGCATCGTGAAAGTTGGTGGGTCAACGTCCCAACTTTCCTTGAAGCTCGCGGAGAGTATCGAAAGAAACATTCGCACCAAACCGGGCCAAAAAATCTTTTGTCGCATCAGCGGCCAGTTCTCGCGGCATGGCAATCAATTCGTTCTGGGAGAGATCACGCCCATACGTCCATTCGGGAATCTCAACCCTGTAATTATCTGAGAAACGGATCTGTTGTCCCGGGTTTTCGGAAACGAGTTTGCGCCCTTGAATATTGTTGATCGTGATGTCAACCCGCATCTGAGGCCCTCCAGCCGGAGACAGCGCGAGGCGTGAGGCGAATTCGAAAATCTCGACAAAAGAATAGATGGTGTTCATGTAATAGATAAACTGGTAGGGCTCCCAGGTTTCATTCGGCTCGGGTCGCCAAAAGTGCTTTGACTCGTCTCTCCATTCGCCAAACATCGCAAAATGATGGATGAAAAGGCCACTCGTGTGAAACCTCCATGCCTCGATGGAAAGGTCTCCTTCGTATTCGATTCCGATCCAATCCGATCCTCGTTGTTGACGGCCCTGATAAACGCAAGGGTAATCCCAACCTCTGTATCTGACGGATTTTCGTTCGATGATTGAAAACAAATCGGCATAGGGAATTCGGGAGTCATCGAACGTTGCCGGACGGATCACGATGCTCCAGTAGCCTCGCTCGCGGATCTTATCCAGGACTTTCGTGGTTTCGACCGTGCTCATCCCATCTCCTCCATTTGCTTCCGAAACAACGCCTCATCAATTGCCGCATTGGGAACTAACGGTATCGAAGGCAAGAGGCCCGCCTTGATCGCCCTGTTCACGAATTTCGTTACCCCTTTGTCGATCGCCAACTCCAGTAATTCTCGCATCTCTTCCTCGGAAGGAATCTCGGCCGTTTCGGGCTTGTAGCGTGATCTGACGTAGCAGGCACCTTTGCGGAGCGTCGGAGTTGACTTGTCGGGTGCGCAATAGTCTTGAGTACAAAGAATGGGAATGTCATTAAATTCTTGGACTTCTATAATCACAAACGCCTTGGATTCGTAGGTGAATTGAGAATCGAGATCAAAACCGACGCTAGGCTTCGCGTAGCTGTTGACAGCCTCCGCAAGCACGTCGAAGCTTTTCCAGGTCGCCAATTCCTTGTCGCTAAGTCCTTCAGGGGTCAAGCTCTTGGCTTCGACTCCAATAATGACCTTGCCACCATCGCGATGGTTCGCCATGCTCAGGATTGCCCGGACGACTTACGTGAAGAAAGGCTTTGAATCGCGGCTTCCATGCCCTTTGAATTCGACACGATTCGTTTGGGTGTAACCCGTCGCCCGCTCTTTTGACTTCGTTATCTGACAATGCTTTACGACGATAGGGGATGGACAAAATGGCTCCCTTGCGGCAGAACATGGGTTACCA
>JAJYCH010000350.1 GCA_021778575.1 Planctomycetota bacterium | reverse complement strand
AGCCGAAAAATGGCCTGTTCAAGCAGGTCCGGCGTTCGCGGTCCGCGCACCGGGAAGAGGGCGGAGTCGCATCATAAGCCTACGAATCAACGTGGGATAACGACACAATCGAAGATGACAATGGAGGGTCTGGCTTGCCCTGTCACCCGGATCAACCCGTCTTCGGGAAGTGACTTCCGGCCTGATTCTCAGCGCAGTTCCGGAATCCGGTCGGGGCGGACGTCGAGAGGTTGGGCGGCGGGCCGAAGCTCCATTTCCTTCTGGAGCGGGGTGTGGGTGTTCTCGACCTTGCCGCCGGTGGCCAGGAAGTAGCGATCCGCTTCGACGCCGGCGTCGATGGTCTTCGCCGGGTTGCTGTCAGCGGTGAACCGGGCCCTGTTGAGAGCTAACCACTTGCCGTCCTTGGTCTGGATATAAGCCTCGCCAAATCTGGCCCGGCGCTCGATGGTCGCCGAGACCTTGTCCCGCTTGAAGTCCTCGATGAACGAGTAGTAACCGCTGACGAGCTTGCCTTTGGCCAGGGTTGAGAACGTGGCCAGGTGCCGCCACTCCTTGGCGTCGGGCGGGGCGATCGAGGCGGAATACTCGGTCCGGTCGCCCTGGATCTTGGCGGTGATCAGGAACCGGTACGTTTCGCCCGGCTTCCAGTCGAGATCGAGAAACGACTGTCCGCCTGTTCCCTCGTTACCGAACCGGCCGATCCGGACCTTCTCGCCCTTGGAGACGAGCTTCACGCGCTTCTCGGGATCGACCGAGTTGGGGTCGTCCTGCTTGCCCGGGTCCCAGACCGAGAAGATCACGACCTTCTTTCCTCGCGACTGTTCCTGGATGCCGAAGTAGCCCTGGTTAAAGCCGCAGACGCAAAAATAAGTCCCCTCGGCGGTCTTCTCGACGGTGACCTCGTTATAAAATGCCGTCCCCTCCGGAGCCGGAAATGCCAGGTGAACCGACCGGCAAGCAATCCCGGCCAGCTTCTCGTCGGCAAAGGCCGAGGCGAGAGTCAACGAGGTGGCCAGGACCAGAAAGGTGATGGGCGATCGGAGGCGAGACATGGCAATTCCTTGAGATCACGAAGCTTTGAGACTCTCGGGCTGGTTCTTGATAATAAGGGTTGGCTGGATGAGGTTCAACGGAGCGTTGGGGCAGGGGCATTCCACAACGAGCCGGCAGATTCTCTGGTGACCAAGGTGAGGCCTGTTGTGTAGAATAACCGTACAGTAAGACAGGAGTATCGTAATGGATTTCGAGTGGGATGACGCCAAGGCCGAATCTAACGAACGGAAGCACGGTATCACCTTCTCTGAAGCCATGACTATTTTCGCTGATGCGCTTTCTATCACGGCTTAAGATCCCAAACATGCCGACGATGAAGACCGTTTTCTGACAATGGGAACTTCGGTCGACGGACGTCTCATCATCGTTTCTCATACGGATCGCGGCGACTCGATCCGGATTATCAGCGCCCGGGCGGCGACCCGACGAGAGAAAAAGGACTACCAAGATGGCAGCTTCCCCTGAGCTTCCCGAGCCGGACGAGGAAGTCGAACCTGAATATGATTTTCGTGCCCTCCGAGGTGTCGTCCGAGGAAAATACGCAGCGCGATATCAGGATCGACTTCGCGTCGTTCGGCTCGAACCTGATGTTTCGGCGGCGTTCGCGGACGAGGCGGCAGTCAATGCCGCGCACCGGGAATATCTGAACGGACGGCACGATCACCCCTCGGCCAATTCCTTTTGATCCGGAACGAAGTTGAGGGGTCACGGTCGCCCGACGGTTCAAATCGGTTCGCTTCTTGCATAGACTGGACTCTCACGATCGCCAGCGTCCCGAGCCTGTCGTGGCGGGTCGCTTTTTGGTTCCCGATCATCCGGAGTCGTCATGCGGACCGAGGCCCTGGAAGCTCTCAGCGGTGATATCCACCTTCTGGCCGGCCTGCTTGGTGATGCGATCAAGAGCCTGGCGGGGAACGAGGCCTTCGCGCTCGTCGAGGAGGTTCGCGCGTCGTCGAAGGACCTCCGCGAGGATGCCTCGCCCGAGCGGGCCCGTCGGCTTCGCGACCGGCTCGGCGACCTGGGGCTGGGGGATCTCCGGACCTTGATCCGGGCCTTCAGCGTTTACTTCGACCTGATCAACCTGGCCGAGCAACAGGCTCGGGTCCGGGCCATTCGCGCGCATCTTCGGGCGGCCGACCCCACCCGGATCGACGAGAGTCCCGAATCGGCGCTCCGGCAACTCCGCGATCGTGGGGTTGATGCCGATCAGGTCGTCGAGCACCTCCAGCGAGCACTGATTTGCCCGGTCTTCACCGCCCACCCGAGCGAGGCCCGGCGGCGGACGATCCTGGGCAAGCTGGCCAGTATCGCCCGCCAGCTCGACCGGCTCGAAGATAGCCAGATTGTCCCCCGCGAACGCGAACGCGCGATCGCCTCGATCGCCGAGGAGGTCGAGACTCTCTGGCTCTCCGACGTCATTCGCGAGACCCGGCCCACCGTCGCCGACGAGGTCCGCCAGAGCCTGGGCGTGGTGATGGAAAACCTGCTGGAAGTGGTCCCTCGGGTCTATCGGTCGCTCGAAGCCGCGCTCGGGCGGATCTACCCCGAGCGGGATTGGGTCGTCCCGCCATTCCTCCGGTTCGGCTCGTGGATCGGCGGCGACCGCGACGGCCACCCGGGGGTCTCGGCCGATACCACGGCCGACGCCGTCCGGACCCAGCAGGTCAGCCTCCTCGAAATTTATGTGAAGAAGATGGACGACCTCTGGCGGCGGTTGAGCCACTCCGACCGCCTCGGTCAGTCAGGCGTCGAACTCCGTCAGTCGCTCGAAAACGCGGTCGAGCGCTATCCCGAGATCGCCGGAATCGAGCCGATCGAGGAGCACGAGCCCTATCGCCTGAAATGCTCGATCATCATGGCCAAGCTGGCCCGGACGATTGCTTATATCAGTGACGAATCCGTGCTGACCTGGGCGGGAGATTCGCCGGAGATCGGGCCGGGGATTTATCTCGGTCGGCACGAGCTTCTCGAAGATCTCCGGTTGATCGCCGACGACCTCGAAGCGACCGGAGCCCGGGCCGCCGCTCACGGGGCGATCCACGACATGATCCGCCTGGTCGAGGTCTTCGGCGTCCACCTCTTGACTCTCGACCTTCGCCAGCACGGGGCCCGACATACCCAGGCTCTCGACGAGGTCCTTCGAGCCGCCGGAGTCTGCCCGAATTACGGCGAACTCGCGCCCGACGACCGGTTCGAGCTTCTCGCCGTCGAACTGGAGTCGAGCCGTCCGCTGATTCCGGCTCACCTCGATTACTCGCCCGAGACGACCGAGGTGATCCGGACCTTCCGGACCGTCTCGGCGATCCTCGAACGCCAGTGTCCCGAGGCGATCGACAAGTACATCATCAGCTCGACCACCGACCCGGCGCACCTGCTCGAAGTCCTGTTGTTCGCTCGCGAGGCCCGGCTGTTCCGGCCGGTCGATGGGGTCAGTCTGGTCGATATCGTCCCGCTGTTCGAGGCCCTTGAACCGCTCCAGACCGCTTCGAGGATCATGCAGCGACTCTTTGCCTTGCCGGTCTATCGACGGCACCTGGAGCTGCGCGGGAATGTCCAGGAAGTGATGATCGGCTATTCCGATAGTAGCAAGGAAAGCGGTTCGCTCCAGTCGGCCTGGGCCTTGTACGAGGCTCAGAGTCACCTGGTCGAGACCGGTCGGAGCCGTGGGATCACCATGCAGATGTTCCACGGTCGAGGAGGGGCGATCGGCCGAGGGGGGGGACCCGCCAACCGGGCGATCCTGGCCCAGCCTCGTGGAACGGTGGACGGTCGCCTGCGGATGACCGAACAGGGCGAGGTCATCGCCGACCGTTACGGCCATCCCGGGATCGCCGAGCGCCACCTCGAACAGGTCATCCACGCGGTCCTGCATACCAGCTTTCCGGGGGAGGGGGACCAGCCCGATCGGTCGTGGATGGCGATCCTCGACAAGCTCGCGCCCGCCGCCTGTCGGCATTATCGCGGCCTGATCTACGACGATCCCGAGTTCCTCGACTACTTCCGACAGGCCACGCCGATCGAGGAGATCGTCCAGCTCAAGATCGGCTCGCGCCCCTCGAAGCGGGGACGGTCGACGTCGCTCGACCAGTTGCGCGCCATCCCCTGGGTCTTTAGCTGGATGCAGTGCCGCCACACGCTCCCTGGCTGGTTCGGTTTCGGCGGGGCGATGGACGAATACCTTCGGGCCAACCCCGACGAGATCGTGACCCTTCAGTTGATGTATCGCGAGTGGCCATTCTGGCGAACGTTTATCGATAACACCCAGATGATCCTGGCCAAGGCCGATATGACGATCGCCCGGCTTTACGCGGATCTGGTCGATGACCCCGCGCTGGCCGACCGGATTTATGGGCGGATCGAGACCGACTATCACCAGGCGGTCGCGGCGATCGAGCGGATCACCGGTCAAGGGGAACTCCTCGCGCCGATGCCGATCCTCCGCCATTCGATCGAGCGTCGGAATCCGTATGTCGACCCGCTCAGCTTCATCCAGTTGGTCCTCCTGAAGCGGCTCCGGTCGGGTGAAGGTCCGCCGGACGAGACGCTGACCGGAGTCCTCGAAAGCATCAATGGCATCGCATCAGGGCTCAAGAATACGGGCTGATCCTGTCGACCGGTCGCTCCAGGACGGGTTGACAGCAAATCGAGATGTTTCGACACAACCCTGGCAATGTCCGCAGTCGGTTCTGCTATGATGAGGAAGTGAGTCCCGGGTCCAGAACGATTGGCTGTCCCGAAGCTGAGCCAGCGGGCACCACGATCAGCCTGCTACCCGGTGGCTCCTCAGACGAAAACCTCCGAGGATCGACCCCGATGAAGATTGCCGTACTGATCCGGACCCTGGCGCTGACCGGATTTCTTTGCCTGATCGCCGCGCGAGGACCGGTTCTCGCCCAGGTCGAAGCTCCCGCCGGGAGTCCGTCCAGCCCGACCATCGAGTCGATCAACGTCGAGTACGAACGGGAGCTGATCAAGGTCGAACGCCACCGGCTCGAACAGATCGGCAAGCTGGCGCTCAGCCAGCCCAAGGCGGAGGCCGAGGCGACCCTGGACGCCTATTTCCGGCTCGCGATCGCCAAGAACCTCTACGCCGACGCCGAACCGACCGCGAAGCGCGTGATCGAGTCGGGCGATCCCGGCGTGGCCTGGCTGGCTCATCTGGTCGAGATCGTCGGACTGGCCGATAAGGAAGAATATGAGCAGTCGCTGTCCTGCCTGGCCCGGGCGATCAAGGCCAAAGGGGCCGAGAGCAAGGGGGCTTCGCTCCCGGTGGGCACCAAGGCTTCGATCATCGACGCTTACTTTCAGCGGCTCGTGCAGGGCGACCAGATCGAGGTGGCTCGCAAGGCGATGAAGATGATCGTCGAGACCAGCGAGGTCGCCGCGATCCGCGACCTCGCCACGCGCCGGCTCAAGCAGGTGGACCTGGTCGGCAAGCCGAGCCCGTCGCTGGTCGGGACCGACCTGGAAGGGAAAACCTGGAACCTCGACGACGCCAAGGGGGATGTGGTCCTGGTGGTCTTCTGGGCTACGTGGTGTCTGCCCAACGCCCAGGAAATGCCCTGGCTCGATTATCTGGACCGGACCTATCGGACCAAGGGGCTCCGGGTCGTCGGTGTGAACCTCGACGCGGCCCAGCATTCGAGCAAGGGAGCCGAGACCGCGCTTC
>JAJYCH010000349.1 GCA_021778575.1 Planctomycetota bacterium | reverse complement strand
TTCTCGTAGATCAGGATGTAGGCATCTTCGAGGACCGCTTCCATCGTGGCGGGGTTGGTCACGAAGTACGGGCTGAGGTAGCCGCGGTCGAACTGCATCCCTTCGACCCACTCGACCTCGGTCTTGAGCGCCTTGCCCTCTTCGACGGTGATGACGCCGTCCTTGCCGACCTTCTCGGTGGCCTCGGCGATCATCTTGCCGACTTCGGTGTCGAAGTTCGAGGCGACGGTGGCGACCTGCTCGGTCTCCTTCTTGTCGGAGATCTTGGTGCTCATCGCCTTGAGCTGCTCGACGATGTCGAGGACGGCTTTATCCATCCCTCGCTTCATCATCATCGGGTTCACACCGGCGACGACGGCCCGGAGACCTTCGTTATAGATCGCCTCGGCCATCACGGTGGCGGTGGTGGTGCCGTCGCCGGCAACGTCGGAGGTCTTGCTGGCGACCTCCTTCACCATCTTCGCGCCCATGTCCTCATACTTGTCTTCGAGCTCGATTTCCTTGGCGACGGTGACGCCGTCCTTGGTGACGGTCGGCGAGCCGAACGACTTCTGAATGATGACGTTGCGGCCACGAGGGCCAAGCGTCACCTTGACGGCTCGGGCCAGCTTCGTGACACCCCGCTGCATCGCCTGGCGGGCTTCCTGATCAAACGCGATCATCTTCGCGGCCATGGAATCGAATCTCCCGGAATGAGTCGGCAAAATATCGAAAACGAATGATAATTCGTAGGGCAGGGCTTGCCCTGCCGCGAAACGAGTTCGGCAGGGCAAGCCCTGCCCTACGATGGATTTAAGACAATTCAGTCGATCACGGCGAGGATGTCATCCTCACGCATGAGGAGAACTTTCTTCTCGCCGTCGAGCTTGAACTCGTCCCCCGCGTAGGAGGTGAACAGGACGCTGTCGCCGACCTTCACCTGGAGCGGTCGCCGCTTGCCATCCTTCGCGACCCGACCTTCGCCGACGGCCAGGACCTTACCCTTCTGGGGCTTGTCCTTGGCAGTGTCCGGCAGGACGATCCCGCCCGCCGTCGTGCCCTTGGCTTCTTCCCGCTCCACAACCACGCGATCGCCCAGAGGCTGGAATTTCATCGCTGTCCCTCGACTTCGAATGACCAATGACTTCGGAAGAACGGCCGTTCAAGCCACGCCATTCTCCCGGCACGGGCTCCTTGCCATGCAAGAGGCGTGCCCGACAAAAATATGGATCTTTAGTCGTTTAAAATCAATAACTTAGGGCTTTTCGCCATGAATTGTGCCGGTGCGAGATCCTGCCGATCGAGGACAGGCGGGGATCTTCCCTGCCAAATCGGCAGTCGTCGGCTGGAGTCGATCATCCGCCGCTTCGGCGACCGCCCGTCGATCGGGCGATCAGAGACAAGGCGTTGTCGTGGAGGAGATCCTTGGCCGTGCCTCGATCAAACTGGGACTGGAACCAGTCGACCACTTCGTCGGCGGTTGAAAGTCCGGTCAGAGTCTGGTTCACGCCGAGAAAGTCGGTTCCGACCGCGATCCCCTCATGCGTCAGCCGACCCTGGAACGGGATGGCGGCGATCGTCTCGATCGCCTGTTTGATCTCGGCTGAGGTCTGAAAAAATGGCGGTGAAATGCCCAGTCCAATGATTCCGCCCAGCTCTCGGAGCCTCGTCACGTTTGCGATCGACAGCGCCCGGGGAGTGTCGAACCCCGGATGAGCGGGAGCCCCGTGACTGTAGACGAGCAAGACCCGCCCCAGTCGGTCCGGGTCGGCGGAAAACCATTCGAGGACGTCGGATGTGGCACGCTGGTTGAGGTGGGCGAGATCGAAAATCGGCCGGGGTCGTGAGTTCTCGTCGGAAAGATTGAGCAGCGTTTCGAGAAACACATACCCCAGGTCGGTCAGGCCACGCTCGTCGCCGACGACCGATGACCCGGCCAGCACGTTGGCCTCGGTATAGACCGGCTGAAACAGTCGGACGCCGCGATCAAACAAGCCCGAGACTCGCGGCAGGTCGTCCGCCGACCGGACCAGAGCGTCGAATCCCTCGATACCGATCAGCCCCCAGGCCATCCCGTCGCGATCATCCTCCCAGCGGTCGAAATCGTCCGGTCCGATCAGGAGGCGGCCAGAGAACTCGGCTTCAATCCGCGTGATCAATTCGCCCAGAGCGCGCCACGGGTCGGACTGGCCGGCCCAATCCTCCGAGCGCCGAAAGCAAGAGAGAATCGCGGCACGGCAGGCCTGGAGGTAACCGCTCGCTTGCCCCTGGCGAGTCTCGGCACCGGCATAGAGAGTTGGATCAAACACCACCGACTCGTTGGCGTACTGGAGGAGCCAGTCGACATGGAGATCAATCAAGCGCATGGAATCACCCTCGGTCGTCGATCAATCGGGTGATGATCGGCGATCGAGGGTACCGTGGTCAAGCCTCGGGCTTTTCTCGCAACGAATCAGTTGCCAGTGGCCTTGTCGACCTTGTCGCCAAGTTTCTCGGCCGGACCCCGGGGGTCGACGGCATCTTTGAGATTCTTGCCGGCCTTGTCGAGATTCTCGCCAGCCTGTTCCGCCGGACCTTTCGGCTCGCAGCCTACGAGGAAGGTCGCGACCAGCAAGGTCAGGAGGCTCATTCCGATCGATTTCCGTGTCAAGCGTGCCATCGTTCGTTCCTTGGGCTCGACCACCTGGGTCACACCGGCGAAGACCGGAACTGACCCGATGATTTAGTGGAGACCATCGAGCAGCAAAAGACGAGCCAAATACCAACATGTCGGCAAAGTCAGTGATCCGGTGGCGGATCAAGCGGAAGCTGATTGAGAAATCGCCGGATGATCCCTTTCAGATCGAGGACAGCAAACGATACCGTCAAACTCAGGTCGTCCTTCGAAGTGATCTTCCAGAACACGGAACGGAGATCTACCGTGTACGCTTCGTTCCCTCCAGTTGCCGGCTTGAGCCCGAGACCGGGGATTCGCTCGGGCCAGATGACCCCACCGGCCATTGGCTTCGTTTCGTCGAACTTCAGTTTTCGGATGATTGGCCCCGAGGAATGGTCGAGGTCATTCCGGGCCTTCAGCGAAGCCTCCAGGGCTCCTTCGCCCCAGGACACGATCACCGCTCGCTCGGATCGAGCGACCCGGAGCGCCTGGCCTGCGACCTGACCCAGCCAGCGCGGCCGATCGGGCTCACCGGCCGGTTTCGATCCCGCTCCCGGGATTGGCTTCAAGTGATTCGCCAGCCGCTCGGCGACGTCGCCATCATCAAGATGAAGGACCAGGGCGGCGTTGTCGATCGCCTTGCCGTCGGTCGACCCGACCCACCCCGAAATTCCGATCAGATGCCCCAGGAGGTCGGCCTGGAGATTGATTCCGGAGACCCGGGCCAGCAGATCGAGCCGCAGTTGCAGATCCGCGACATTTGCTCGATCGGGGTCAACCTTTTCGATCCGATTCGCCAGGGCAAAGAGCGACTCCCACGACTTCGGCGAAGGATCGACCCCGAAGGCAAAGATAGTGAATGCCCGGTCCCTGGGAGTCCAGTCGTACCAGGCAGGGTTGACGGCAACCTTGGGAAACGTGCGCTGATCCATGTAAAGGATCGTTCCATCCAATAGTCCGGCCCTCCCGATGTTGAGACGAGCATGCAGCGAGCCGTAGATTCTTGCCAGTTCTCGATTGGTTTGCTCCGAAGCTCGGATCAATTCGGCGATTCGCCGGACGGTCACGGATTGCGATCCGGCGAGTGCACCCGGTTCGACGACGACTTCCAGGCCACAGTTGTACTTACCGGGCTCGGCGAGTCGTTCGAGCCTCGTCTTCGCTGACTTCAACTCGGCCCGATTGCTGGCGAGCAAGGTTCCCGCCTCGATTCTCGCCATCAGCGCCGATCCGGGATTCGCTAGCCGGTCGACGGCCATCTCTTCGATCGGCGGCTCCGCCGCACCGCCGCTGAGAACAAGTGCCGAGGCGACGGCGGCGAACGTTCCGTCGTCATGAGGCAAGAATGCCGACCAGATTGGCAGGCCGGTCTCGGGGTCAAAGCGAATCGAGACCTCCGCACCGTGAAGCGACTTGAGTTCTCCGACCATGTTCGGGTTGAGCGCGGCGATCAGAGCTTCGAGCGGCTTGCCGAGTTGGTTGGGCTCGCGGCTGGCCCGTTTCCAGGCGGCGAGCGCCGCGGCGGGGCTGGCCGCTTTCGTCCCTTTGAAGCAATCGAGCAGCCGTTCGAGCTGCTCGTCGGGATGATCGAGGCGAACCCGGATCGCCGGAACCGGCTCGGCCTCTTGTCCCGTTGCCGCCGACGCGACCCATCCGCAAGCAAGACAGGCGATCGTCGGAAGTACGCTTTTCATCATCCCTGGCCCCTCCAGAACCGTGCTTCGGACACCCCTCCGGAAACCGGGTCTGATCGTAGCGGAACGAAGCCTCACCTTGCAACGACCGGAATGGTGTGCCATGATCCTTGATCCTGCCGAGCGTGGCGAGAGGGGTCTGACGCCTGATGGTCGAGGAATTGTGATGAGCTGGCAGGTTGGGCTCTATTTGACGGCCATCCTGGCGCCGATGCTGGCCTTCATCGTCGAGATCATGGCGGGCCGCCGGTTGGGACGTCGCGCGGGTTACCTGGCGACCTCGGCGATCGGCTTTTCGTTCGTTCTCAGCGTGATCGGACTTGTGGTTTACGTCGCGAGCGCCGACGGAATGTTTCGCGCCCGATCGAACCAGCAGGCTCAACCGCTGGCCTGGCGGTTCGAGACCCCGTTCGTGGCACTGGGCGCTCAAATTCCGGCGACGGAAGGGAAGTCGGCTGGAACAGCCTTGTCGATTCCGATAGGAATCGAGATCGATAATCTCACGGTTGTGATTTTCTTGATGATCACCTTCGTGGCGACCGTGGTTCACGTCTTCGCCCTGGGTTATCTTCGCGATGATCCCCGGTTTCCTCGGTTCTTCGCTTATCTCTCGCTGTTCTGTGCTTCGATGCTGGCGCTGGTGGTCGCGTCGAACTTGTTTTTTGTGTTCGTCTGCTGGGAACTGGTCGGTTTCTGCTCCTACTTGCTCATCGGATTCTGGCAGGAAGAGAGTGCGAACGTCGGCGCGGCGAACAAGGCGTTTCTGGTCAATCGCGTCGGCGATGTCGGTTTGCTCCTGGGTCTGGGGTTGCTCTGGGCGAACCTGGGAACGCTCGATCTTCGCACGATCAATGACCAGATTCGCGGACCGGATGGGCAACTCAACGTCCGGACGATCGACGGGCAGCGGGTGGTCTGTCTGGCCGACCCGTCGAACGAGAGCGCCTTGACCGATCCGACTTCAGGTCTAGCTCGCCAGATTCCTTACGGATTGCTGATCCTGGCGGGTCTGGGGATCTTCGCGGGATGCGTGGGCAAATCGGCCCAGTTTCCGCTTCACGTCTGGCTGCCGGACGCGATGGCGGGACCGACACCGGTCTCGGCGTTGATCCACGCGGCCACAATGGTCGCGGCGGGCGTTTATCTGGTCGGTCGGGTTTTCCCGATCTTCACGGCCGAGGTTCTGCTGGCGATCGCCTACACGGGAGCGATCACGCTGATCATCGCGGGGTCGATCGCGATGGTCGAGTCCGACTTCAAGAAAGTGCTCGCTTATTCGACAGTGAGCCAGTTGGGCTTCATGATGGTGGGGCTGGGAGTCGGCGGGCGATCCGCCGGTCTGTTCCGTCTGTTCACCCACGGCTGCTTCAAGGCCCTGTTATTCCTCGGTGCGG
>JAJYCH010000348.1 GCA_021778575.1 Planctomycetota bacterium | reverse complement strand
TCCGGGTGCTCAAGATCACCGACGAACTCGACGGCTCCGAACTCCTCCCCGGCTTCCGGCTCTCGCTCGCCGAGCTTTTCGAGGATGGCGAGGACGTCTGAACCAGCACAGCTCGCATGATGATCGCCCGCCAGATCGGTCCCGGCAAGCGACCGAGATTCTCCTGTCCCAGAGAGCATGTTCCATTCCCGGAGGCGACTTCGATGAGCGTGGCCACCACATTACCGGCCGAGACGACGCAGGAAACTGTGTTTGAAAGTGGCTCTCTCTACGAAATTGTGAATGGCCAGCGTGTGGAGAAGCCGCCGATGGGGAATTTTCAGGTCTGGGTCGCATCGATCCTGGTCGAAAGACTGGGCTATTTCGCCCGGACAAATGGATTGGGACGGGTCGTCTCGGAGATGCTGTTCAAAATCCATCTGTCAGTCGGACGCAAACGACGACCGGATGTGGCCTTTGTCTCCTTCGAAAGATGGGCACGTGATCGAAAAATCAACATCGAGGATGGTTGGGACGTCATCCCCGATCTCGCGATCGAGGTCGTCAGTCCGAGCAATTCCGCCGAGGAGGTGGTCGGCAAGATTGACGAATACTTCCGGGCGGGAGTCCGGGGCGTCTGGGTGATCTATCCGATCACCCGCCAGATCTACGTCCACGAATCCCCGTCAATGGTCCGGGTGCTCAAGATCACCGACGAACTCGACGGCTCCGAACTCCTCCCCGGCTTCCGGCTCTCGCTCGCCGAGCTTTTCGAGGATGGCGAGGACGTCTGAACCGGCTCAGGTCGCGTAACTATCGACCCGGAAGAGGTGAAGGTTATCGCGAACCCAGTCAATCGTCTCCAGCAGCCCCGCTTCGAGCGAGTACTTCGGCGACCAGCCCATCAGTTCCTGAGCCAGGTCGGTTCCCGCCAGCAGCCGACCGACCTCGCTGGCCGCCGGGCGGACCCGGACCGGGTCGGCTTCGACCGCGAACGGCTTGCCGATCAAAGCGGCGATCTTCGCGACGAGCTCGCCGATCGTCAGGTCGTCCCCCCGACCGATGTTGACGACCCGGCCAATCGTCGCGTCGGTCGACGCAATGGCGAGGAAGCCGGCCGCGGTATCCTTGACGTAAGTCAGGTCGCGCCGGGGGTCGAGACTGCCGAGCTTGATGCTCGGGCGGGTCAGGGCCTGGCTGATAATGGTCGGGATGATCGCCCGGGCCGACTGGCGAGGGCCGAACGTGTTGAACGGTCGGAGAATCGAAACCGGCAGGCCGAACGCCCGGTGGTAGCTCTCGCCCAAGGCATCCGAGCCGATCTTGGTCGCCGCATAAGGGGATTGCCCCCGGAGCGGGTGCGACTCGGTGATCGGCACGAACTGAGCCGTGCCGTAAACTTCCGAGGTCGAGGTCAAAACCACTCGTTCCAGGTTCGCGTTCGCCCGAGCGGCGTCGAGAACATGGGCGGTTCCGACCACGTTGGTCTGCACCACGTCGAGCGGATTCTGGTAGGAGTACGGAATCGCGATCAAGGCTCCCAGGTGGAAGACCCAGGCCCGACCTTCGACCGCGTGGCGGATCGCCTCGGGGTCCTTCAAGTCGCCTCGGTGAACCTCGACGGCTTGTTTGATCGCGTCGGGAAGTCGGTCGAGATGGCCGCGATCATCCCGGCCGTTATAGCGGACGAGTGCCCGGACCTCGTGCCCCTCGCGAACCAGAAGTTCGACGAGGTGACTACCGATGAACCCCCCCGCACCCGTCACCAGGACCCGCTTCCCCATCGAATCATCCTTCCCACCGTCGCAAGAACTCCAACCGGCCCAACCGGCGTTATCCTACGGATTTTGCTCCCTTCGACAACGCGAATCCCTCGCCTGGTCGTGACTGACCCCGTAGTCCCGTGGGTTCACCTGGTCCGAGATCCTTACCCATTCCTTCATCGCGCCCCAGAGTCGCTAAAGACCCTTCTCAACCCAGTCGATACCATTTCTGGTTTCTTCCACGGCGAATGACACGTGATCTTGAAGGGGGCAGCGATGGCGCTCCGCGTCTTCTTGCTGGGCCTGGTAGCCCTGATGAGCCTGGAACTTCCGACCGGTCAACAGGTTCAGTCGTGGACCGAGAACGGGAGCCGGTGGCTGAGTGTTCGGATGAACGATGTCTGTCAATTCGGGACCGAATTCAAACGGGCCTGGTCCGATCAGGAGAGTTCCGTACCGACGCCCGGAACGTCGACACCCGCCGACCCGCTGGTCGATGAGATCGCCCTGATGCGTTCCGACCTGGCCTTCGAGATGGCGATGAACGGTCTCATCGCCGACTTCCGGACCGACCTCGCCGCGACCGAGGCCAAACTGCCCGTCGCCTCGGAAGCCCCTGCCCTGGCGATTGTCGAGCGCTTGCCGTCGGAATCGGTGGTCGAAGCAACCGAACCGGCCTGCTTCGATCACGAAATGGCAGTCGAGGAGATCGAATCGGCTCGCTCGACGGGGCTGGTCGAAACGGCTTCGATCGAAAACCGGCTCGGCTCGGCGGTCCGGCTCACCCGGCAAGCCCTGTCCGCCTGGGCTTCGTTTCTCCCGATCCCGGACTCCGAGCCGGAAACCGATCGCGAAGCGACGCGCTGATCGGCGAGCGGGCCGGTTCGCTCAGTTCGGCAAACAGGGTTCGCTTTCTCGCGAGAGTTCATCCTCGAAGTCATCCACCAGGTAACTCTTCCGGTAGCCGAGCCTCGCGGCGATCCGGAGGACGTCGCCGTGCGACGGGAAGGATTTTCCGGATTGAGTCTTGAACTGCTGGATGGCGGTCATGAACTCGATCTCGTCGTCGGCATACTGCTTCTCGAAGGTGGTCGGATCGATCCGCCTCCGCCGTTCCTTCTTCGCCCGACGTTCCATCGGCTTGGCGGGCAAGACCTCGGCGACCGGCGGGACCATCCGGTCCCGACGTTCGAGCCCGGATCGGCGGTCGTAAAATAATGTGTCCGCGGGGTAGGCGGAAAAATCGAATTTTGTCGATTCCGGCAGCGTCTCATTCGTGTCGGACATGATCCCTCCTGCTTCGGATTCGCGAGCGATCCGGTCACGGTTCCGCGCGATTCGTCGAGAGACACTCGTGTCGGACTTGCGATTCACCGGGCTTCTCTCAAGGCCTAGGTCGCTTGAGCGAACTTGTCAAAACAAAGCGGAATTGACGCCGGTTTGGTTCGCCTGGGACGGGGAGGACGGGTTTCGCCGGCGCGGCTCGCGACGTGTGGCATAATCCACTGTAGTGACTGACTCGACGCGTCGTCTCGAAAGTCGATGCGCCCGACCAATCCGTTCCGAGGTCGATCCGTTTTTCGCTCTGGCTCGCCTCCGTAGGGTCCGCTGTGCGGACCGTCCTCTTCGATCCCGCGTCAAAGACAACGGTCCGCACAGCGGACCCTACGTTCGGAAGGCCGTTAAGTGGATTACCGATCGACCCCGCAATCCGTTCCGGGTGACTTGCCCGGATGAAGCTGGTCCAGTAAGTTAAGATTTAACGTCTAGCGCCCGAGCCGTTTCTCGGCCCGGTTTGTCCCATCCTGGAGATCCCCGATCATGTCCCGAACCGCGCGATTGTGGAAAGGCGTCGGGTCCTTGACGTTGGGCGGCATTCTGCTGTCCGGCGGGATCACGGCCCACGCCGCTGATTCCGGCACGCTCGCACAACAGCTTGTCAACCTGGGCCGCCAGGCCGCTGCCCAGGGCAAGGCCAACGATGCCCGGACCTTCTTCAAGAATGCCTTGAAGCTCGATCCCAAGAATAGCGAAGCCAGGGCCGCGCTCGACGGCGTCTCGAACGTCCGGCTCGCCGCGTTCCAGGACCCGGCGGTCACCCCTCCGCCTGCTCCGGGAGTTCCCGAACCGACCGCGCTCGAACGGAAGGCCCAACTGGCCGACGTCGCCCGTCAGGCGTTCACGACCGACATCCGCCAGCGGATGCAGGCCGCTCGCGACCTGGCCAACGCTCAGAATCCCGAAGCCGCGCTGGCCACTCTGCGTGATGCCCTGACCGTCGTTCAGTCGTCCGACAATATCCCCGAAGATTCGCGACGGCTCCTCGAAAACGAGCTGCGGAACTTCATCGGGGCCACCGAACGGCTCGAAGAACGGACCGCTCTCGAAAAAGCCGAAAAGTACCGGATCGCCGCCTCCCAGTCGGCTCGGGCCAGCGCTGTCGAGCGACTGGTTCGCGACCAGGAGACGACCTCCACCCTGATGGCCGAGTTCGATAGCCTGATCGCCGAAGGGATCTTCCGGGTCCTCGCCAGCGGTGGTCTGGGCGACATCGACACCACCCGCGCACCGTTCGTGGATGCTCGGTTCCGGGCTCAGGCCGCCCGGGCCCTCGACCCGCAAAACCTGTCTCCCTGGGCCGGCATGTTCGTGTCGGACACGGTTGGCTTCTACAGCCAGTCGATCCAGTACGACCGCCTGAAAGAATATCGGGCGATGCTGACCTGGGCCGACGTCGATCGTTCGTCGGTCCCCTTCCCCGACACCCGCGTCATCGAGTACCCCGAACGAGGCGCCTGGCAGGCTCTGTCGGAGCGGCGAATCGCTCGCTACGGCGATGCCGACTACCTGTTCGACCGTGACGAGAAGACCAAGGCGATCCTGAACAAGCTCAAGCAGCCGATCGCGATGAAGTTCGCCGCCGAGACCCCGCTGGCCGATATCAAGAAGTACATCCAGGACGCCACCCAGGACGAGACAGCCGGACTGCCCACGGGCATTCCGATCTACATCGATCCCCAGGGGCTTCAGGACGCTGACAAGACCGAAGCCTCGACGGTGACGATCGACCTCGAAGGCATCCCCTTGAAGACGACCCTCCGTCTCTTGCTGAAGCAGCTCGGCCTGACCTACACGGTCAAAGACGGCCTGCTGACGATCACCTCGACCGAGACCGACGACCAGCCAACCGAAATTCGCGTCTACCAGGTTGCCGACCTTGCCTTGATCCCGCTCTCACTCATGGGTGCCGGTGGCGGTGGTGGCGGTCGAGGCGGTATGGGTGGTGGTGGTATGGGCGGTATGGGTGGTGGCGGTATGGGCGGTGGCATGGGTGGTGGTATGGGCGGCATGGGTGGTGGTATGGGCGGCATGGGCGGCATGATGTCCGTCCCGCCCCAGGACCCGGCCACGCTTCCCGGCGGCTCGACGTTCGAGGAAAAAAAAAGCAGATAAACGGTCTTAACCAGACCCCCCCGACCCCCAACTCGGGCGCTAACAACCAGGGCCGCGTCGCTTCTCCAGCGACCGGCCCTGGTGCTGTTTCGAAGGGGGCTCAGAAGCCCGGTGATGAGCCAACTGTCAAGTCGTCGACCAACAAAGCGGCCGTCCCGGCGGCGAAGGGGACAAACAAGGCCGCCGCGCCACCAGCGGCACCCGCCGCGGCCGCAGCTCCGGTGAATGTGTTCAAATACTGGGATGATTTCTTCGCCAAGCAAAAGTTCGAGGAGCCGCGCGAGGCCGAAAAGCAGCTCTTGCTGACTGTGACCGACTTCCTCAAGCTCAAGAAATACGACGTCGCCGAGGCCGTTCTCAAGGGGTTCCTCAAGCATCACAGCAAGGAAGCGGAGGCCTGGATGTACATCTTCCTGGCCGAGTGCATCAAGGCTCGCAACGGCCCCGACAAGGAACTGAAGCAAATCCTGAGCTACGCCGCCCACCTGGCCAAGCGATCAAAGAAGCCCGAGGACCTGATCCGCGTGGCTGACCTGCTG
>JAJYCH010000347.1 GCA_021778575.1 Planctomycetota bacterium | reverse complement strand
TATGATTTCGGCCACCATCGCGCCGATTACATCAATTGCCTGATCGACAATCTGAACTGGGAAAAGCCAGCGGAATTTTTAACCGGCGATGCCGCGACGCGATGGCCAATCACGATGGCGACGACGACGTTCGAGATTCTCATCGAATACAGGCTCCGAGGGCGTTGAATCGGGAAGCAATCCGGACCTCTCAGGATAAACGAGCGGGCGAAGGGGATCGAGGTTTCTCCGCGACCGGCGGCGATTTGATCTCCGCTCAGCCGCGATACCAATCCGCCAGCGACCCGATCTGCGTTCGCGACCCAAGACTGAAAGCGACGATCCTGCCTCCCAGGACAACCAGGATCGCCAGAGCGATCCGAGAGTCGATCAGACCCTCTGTGTGAATGGCTTCAATAATCGCGGGGGCCAGCGTGCGGCGTTCCGAGAACGGAGCCAGCAACAACGCGGGCGCCAGATTCGTCGCCGCCAGCACCAGGATCAGAATCATCGCGCGAGCCGGAACCGCGCTCGACCACCCGGGAGGGTTCGCCTCGCGATTGGATTGGCCCATCAAGCGCGAGGCATCGACCAGGACGGGCCGAAACTCTTCCCGGGCCAGACCGGCAACGCGTAACAAGATGGGCCACTTTCCGGCCGCGACGACCAGGATCAGCAAGACGCCAGGGGCTCGCGCGGGATTCAACTCGGCCGAGAGAAAACGAACCCAATCCGCCGGGCGACCACTCACCGAATCGGCCAGAGCGTCGAGAAGCCAGGGACTTACCAACGCGCCAACCCCGAGCGCCAGTGGCGGGATGGTCAGAAGATAACTTGATGCCATCCGGACCACCCGGCCCCCGCCATCGGGACGACCGGAACGCAGGCTGGCCAGGATAACGAGATCAAGCAAGACAGCGAGCGCCGCGGTGGTCGCCGAGTTCGCGGCCCATCCGTTGAGTTCGGGATCATTGATCAGCAGTTCGAGAAAGCCCATCCACGGACCTGCTGAGAGGCTCTGGAGCGACTGAAACGACCGAACGAGCAGCACGGCGATCGGCCCGACCGCGAAAACCAACCAACCCACCAGGAACAACCGACTCATCAATCTGCGTCGAAATCCCGCCGGCTCTGACGAGAAATTGACCGCTCGACGCAGCGAATTCGACCGAAGTCCGCCCCAGCCTCCGATGATCGATCGACCGATCAGGACGATGAGGAAAGCCAGGAGCGCCAGGGCGGCCGGTCGGGTGGGTGAGTCGAATCGGAGGACCGACTGGAGAATTTGCACCGCGAGAGTGCGATTCAGACCCAGGATGAATGGTCCCGCCGGCTCGATCAGCGTCAGCGTGAAGACCACGGCGGCGGCTTGAGCGGCTTCAGGGCGCAGAATCGGCCAGATGATATCGCGCCAGATTTGTCGTCGCGAGGCACCCGAGGCACGCGCCGCGTCGATCCAGGCCGGCTCGATCCGGCGCAAGACGAAGGCCGTCGCCAGCCCCACAACCGGGCTACCGGCCGCCACGCCGACCCAGATCAAGGCCATCCAGCGGACCAGATCTTCCAGTGAATAGCCCCCAACCGATCGCGCCGCGAGCCATTCCCAGCCCCGAGGATTCGCCAGGACCTGGCCGATTCCTGGTGCGACAAGCAGCGGTCCCGCGACCATGGGCACCATCGCCATCGCCCAGAGCAGCGACCGGCCCCGGTATCCACGAGAGGCCCCTGCCACGGCCAGTCCGACGCCGATCGCCAGCGAACCGGCCGTGACCGCCAGGGCGATCCCGGTACTATTGACCACGCAGGTCCAGACAAACGGGTCGAAGAGGGTCAAGACCAGAGGAAAGACCGAAACACGAACAGTTCCCGACGACCCTCTATCGAGGAAACAGGCGAGCCACGGCGTTACACCGAAGCTCAGGAGCCCAAGTAACAAGAATCGACCGAAAAGCCGCAACGGAAAGCCCAGCCAGCTCATTCCAGTCGTCCTTTACCGGACCGAAGCCTGGGCCAGCGGCTCGACACGCGACGGAACCGCCTGCGGCAACGAAGCCCGACGCGCTTCATTCTTCCGGTTCAGGAGCCACTGACCGCACGGCACCAGGAGAGGTCGAACCAGCAACGCATCGACGCCGATCCCGATCACCAACGCAAAGCCAAGCTGCCGGAGCGAGCTGAGTGGGCTGAACAGGAATGAGGCAAAGCTGACCGCCGTGATCATCGCCGCCGATGAGATCAAGCCACCGGTTTGCGCGACCGCCCGACCGATACCCGCCCGGAGACCGAGTAGACTGGTCTCCTCGTGCAGTCGAGCCATCAGAAACACGTTGTAGTCGACCCCAACCGCAACCAGAAGCACAAACAGAAAATAGGGAACCTTCCAGTCCAGCCCCACCGAACCGAGACAGGTGACGAACAGGAAGTGGGTCGCTCCGAGCGCGAACAGATACGTCAGGAGCATCGTCGCCACCAGGTTCACGCAGGCCAGAGGGTCGCGCAGCGCGATGATCAGCACGACAAACACGCCGATCGGAATCACGAACCAGCTCTGAATCTGATCTTTTCGCGTCAGGGTGCGAATATCCGCCGATTCGGCATTCGCACCGGTGATCTTGAACGTCAAATCCGCCGGTTCGACGTCCTCATCGAGACGGTCATGCAGTTTCTTGCGCAACGTGACGACCTGGTCCATCGCTTCGTTCGAGAAGATTCGCGACCCTTGCGTCAGGTCGAACCGGGCCGTGTGGCCGTCGGGCGTGATATACGTATCCAGGCTCTCGACGATTTCGGGATGATCCTTGATCGTTTCCTTATTGATCAGAAGCTTGTCGAGCGAGCGACGCCCGACCGGGTCTGCCAGGATCGTGGAGATTTCGGCGGAGGCCCGGCGAATCCCGTCGGCGATCTGGGAGGCTCCGCTGGCGGCCCTGGTCAGTTGCTCGATCGTGGCATCCGGTTTCTCGAGGATCGGCGACGGTGGCGGCTTCGGTTCTTCCCTGGGCGCGGACTCAGGCCGACCGCCGAGCAGCAATGCCCCGGCCTTCTCGAACCCCTTTGCCAGTGCTTCTCGATTGGCCTTCGCTTCGGCGGAATTGGGGCCGGGTGGTTCGCCGGTCCGAGGGATCTGTATTCCACTCTTGTTCAACAGCCAGCGGGCCGCCTTGAGCTTGGTCAGTCCGTCTTCAAGACCATCGCGGAGCTGGTCGGCTCCGGTCTCGATCTGCTGAAATCCGTTGTTCACGGCTTGCAACCGGTTCGACAGCCGGGCCGGATCGAGCGGTGCGTGACTACCAAGCGGCTGTGTGGCGGATCTCACCTCACGGATCGATTTTTGTCGCGTCAATCGACGACTCAGCTCGTCAATCATCGCCAGGCCTTCCGAGTCCCGGAGATCCGAACCGGTCTGAATCAGAATGGTGAGCGGAGCGGCGATCCCTGGTCCAAATTTCTTCGCGAGGAGATTCAGACCCTCGGTCGACTCGGTCGCGGCAGGCATTTCGAGCAAGGTATCTTGCGTGAACTTTGTCCAGGTTCCCAGCACCGCGAATGGGACCATCAAACCGAATGCGGCAAGCCAACTGAGCATCGGCCGGCCAAGAACCCGGTGAGCGAAACGATCCCAGAAGCCCGACGAAGGCCCGGTCATCCCGCGAAACGCCGAGGGCCGCCACCGTGCCAGCAAAACGAGCAACGCCGGCGCGAGGGTCAGGCTCGCGCAGAGAGTGACGACTAGCCCCAGGGCCACGCTCGGCCCGGTGCTCGAAAACAGTTTGAATTTTGTCGTTCCCATCAGCATCAGGCCGATGAAGACGGTTCCCGCGCTGGTCATCAACGCCATCGAGCCCCGACGGAGTGTCACTCGCATGGCCGCCGAGGGATTCTTGGCGTCCCAGTGCTCGCCAAACCGCCAGGAAATGAACAAACAAAAATCGGTCCCGCTGCCGAACAACAGAACGATCAAGAACAGTTCGACCAGCGGTGAAATTTCCCAGCCGATCGTGGCCATCCAGCCGAGCAATCCGCGGGAAATGATCAAGCACATGCCAATCGTGATTAACGGGACAAGTGCCAGCCAGATCGATCGATAAACAACCAGAAGAACACCAAGGAGCAAGACCACCGTGGCGACCGCGGCGCGATCGAGCGAGGTCTGAACGTTTCTCATGAAGTCACGACCGATGGCGGCGTCACCGGTCCACTTCAGTTGCAAGCCCGCTGGAATTGCCAGGTCGGGAGATTCCGCCTGCTTCTCGATCCAGGCGACAGCCAGTTCGGTCGAAGGAGCGACGAACGAATCGGCAAGCTGAACGACGATCAACTGAAGTGTCCTGTCCGGGCTGATCAGGCGATCCGCCACGGCCGGTCGGGAGGCTGGACCCAGCAGTCGAAGAATCGAGCGAGGGCGCCCCGGAGCCTTCATCAGCCGATCGGCAAGCCGCCGGGCAAACGCTTGATCCTCGGAGAGGATTCCCGTGGGACGCTCAAGCGTCGCGACGAGTTCCGACTCATAAGCCTGGTCAGGCCAGAGTTCGTGCAGAATCGTGGCGCCCCGATAGCTTTCCGAATCCTCATCGTTCAGGTGCGCCTGCCCTTCGGCCGCCAGACGAGTCAGGTCGGGAGCCACCAGACCGATGACCAGTGCCACGATGATCCAGAATGCCACGATCCAACCAGGTCGCTCGGTCACGATCGCCCGGATTCTGTCGATCGCCATATCCCTGCCACTCCCCACGACATCGCTCAATCACTTCCTGACCGGGGACACCCAAAGTCCCTCCCCGGCGAGCGAAACTTGCAAAATCGAAACCGATCTCTCGCCAATCGCCCGAGTCGTGTCGAGCCGCGAGAAAGTCGTCCGCGAAACGGCCGACTCGTTCATCCGAAAAGACTAGCACAACGGAAGATCGGTTGTCTCTAGTCGTCAGGCCGATTCCGCAAGTCCCCCTGGTCCCAGCCCGTTTTCCGTCCGGTAGAGGCACGAGCACGAACCAACCTAACAGGGTCTTCAAGGTGCTCGAAAGTACGCTCCGTAGCGCAGGGGCTGGCCGGTCTCCCACGGACGATAGGCGTTGCAAAAGTCGATTCGTTCGCCGATCGGTGGGTGACTCGATCGCCAGACCGTGACCCACCAGTCGGGGTAGGGCACCGCAAGATTCTCCGCCTGAAGTTTGGCGAATCCCTGGGCCGCGGCGTGGTTCGTCTGCGTGATCTCCAGCGCGAATCGGTCGGCTTCGTGTTCCATGTGCCGGCTGATCCCGTTGATGATCGGCGAGCCCAGCAGGATCGTGACCTGCGCCAGAAAAAGGATCAACGGGACCGAAGCGATATCCGAAAGCCGGTCGAAGCCGAAGCGATCGTGGAATCGACCAATCAACAGATTCGCCGCCCGATGGATCAGGTAAAGAGCCAGAATACTACCGAGCGACGACAGAATCAGCCCCTGAAGCACGTGATTCAGTGCGTAGTGCCCCATCTCGTGCCCCATCACGGCCAGGACCTCGTCTTCGTTCAGCTTCGCCAGCAAGGTATCCCAGAGAACGATTCGCTTGGTCCCGAAAAGTCCCGTCACATAGGCGTTGACCGCCGTCGTGTCGCGACTCTTGTCGACCTCGAAGATCTTTCCGCCGTCAATTCCGGCACGATGAGCAAGGGCGTCGATTCTGGCTTCGAGCGACTGATTCTTCATCGGCCCGAACTGGTTATAGAGCGGGTCGATGATGATCGGCATGAGCAATGCCGAGAACGCGGCGAATGGCA
>JAJYCH010000346.1 GCA_021778575.1 Planctomycetota bacterium | reverse complement strand
CCAGGACTTCAGCCTCGCCCCGTTTGATATCGCGACCTGCATGTACTACACCGCTCTCGGCCCGTTCACCGGCGAGGAAGTTTATACCGCCAAGCACCTTCGGGATCGCAAGCTCCAGCGGGCCTTGCTCCAGTTCTTCAAGCCCGAGAACTACTTCGAGGTTCGCGAGGCGCTCCAGAAAGCCGGGCGACAGGACCTGATCGGAGCCGGTTGCGACGCCTTGATCCCCGCCAATCCCCCCAAGGTCGCCTTGCAAGCTCGGATGGCGAAGGCCAACAAGTCGGTGACCGAAGGGCGCTACGTTCACACGATCCCGAATGGGTCGAAGCCTGCGATTGAGCCGGCACGTCCGGCCGATTCCGGGGGCTATCGTCCGGGGCGGAAGACCGCGCGTCGTCAAGATAAGCAGCGGCGAAATTGACGAGGTGATTGCGATCGTCGACCGGGTCACTCCTCCTTGAGGGCGGCGGCGAGCCAGGCTCTCCCAGAGGACCGTTTCGCTGCCGCGAGCTTGCGGAGTTCGTCGTCCAGTTGCGGCAACAGTTCACCAGGACTCATGGCACACCTGGCCCCGGAGGACGGTCGGGGGCATCGACAACCTCGACGATCGCCTGCCAGACTTCGAGATAACCGAGTTGCCGGGCCCAGCGTTCGACCTCGGCCCGATCCACGCCGGCACCGGTCACTCGGAGGATGCCGGCGATGTCGCGCAAATGGCGGTCGCCACCCCCTTCGGAGTAATACCAGAGCTTGCCGAGGATCACATCTTCGGGAGCGGCGACGAATCCTGAAAGTGGCTGTTCTCCGGTCCCAAATGTCACGCGACGACGACGAGAAACCTGGCCGGCATGCCAGGTCTGATTGCGAGTCATGATGAAGTCGATCTTGTTCCCACTGGCCGGATGGATGACGTTGAATTGAAACCGATCCCGAACTGCCTCGCGCACAGCACTTTCGCTCAGATAAAATTCCCCGTTCGGGAACGCGGCACAGAATTTCGGGACGACAGCCATCGTCAAGTCGGCGACAACATCGATGTCGCGGGTAAATCGGGGTTCCCCATAGATACCACTTCCCCAAGAACCGACGAGCGCGTAGGGAATTGCGAGCCGTTCGAGCGTTTCGATCGCATGGCGGAGTAATTCAAGTTGGTCCATCCAAAATCCTCCGGCTGACGGCTTCGGCAATCGCTTCTTCAGTCATTTTCGAACCTCTCATACGCTCCCCCGCAGCCATGATGACCCGCGCCGATCGATAGCAGTCCGCGATCATCGCGACCCGTTCCGCGGGCGTCTTCGCCGCCAGGATCGCGGCGTAAGTCCGGTCGATCACTTCCACGCGATATTTGGTCATTCAGAAACCCTCCCGACAATTCTACACCCGCTGCGGCCGTTCGGAGGAGTTCATTTCTTCTCAGCCGGTCCGGCCTCGGGGTAATTCGCCCGCTCGGCCTGCCACATTTTGACCTCTTCCTGCGGGTGGCGGTAGAGAACTCGATCAACCGACGAAAGGCGCAGTCGAGGCCAAACTTTCCTCAGGCCCTCGCGACCGCGAACGGAAGCCTCGCCAGCTTGGCACCACGATCAGGACTTGGTATCTTACTATGAGAGCAGGAATTACGATATCAGGTCGAGACTCGGCTGAGATCCTGGTGATCATGATCTCTCATCAATGCCAGCGTCGATCCGGCTCGTTTTCCATCGAAGCTACTGAACGGGAAGTCGCTTCCACGCCCCGGTCTGACACGCCGATGACACGGTTCTTCCCGCCAAGAAAAATCGATTCGTGACCGCTTGACTCACTCCTTATCCATAAAAACTGAACACTTCTCCGTTCTTTGAGATCTGGTATTTTCCTCCGATGCCTCCACCCAAACGTAGCCCCAAACGGTCGTCGTCGCCTTCCTCGTTCCCGAAGCCCCAGCCCCAGCCCCGGCCTCGGCCGCCTGGTCGGGCCGAGTCGCGGACGATCCATGCCCCCAAGCCTTACGCGGGCCGCTCGCCCCGGTTCGAGTCGGAAGTGAACGGCCGCGAGCCAGGCAAGAACGGCCCTCGGATCGTCTCTAACGTCGTCTCGATCGACAAGCTGGCGAACTCGGCCGTCACCATCGCCCGGGCGGTCGAGAAAGCGGTCTTCGACGATCATCGCCGGGCCGATCGAGCGATCGCCTTCGCCCTCAAGAGCCGGCGCGACCTGGCCGCTCCCGACTGCCGGTTCATCGCCCGGGCCGTGTTCGCCCTGTTCCGCTGGCGAGGCTGGATCGAAACCCTCCACCTCGAAAGCATGGAGCATCGAATGCTCCTGGCCTGGCTGATGGACCAGCCCGCCGTTCACCCGGCCTGCAAGGTCTGGGCGAAGGCGATCGGCCGCGATCCCGAGCGACTGCTGGCCTACGGCGGAGCACCTAACTGGACCGCCCGAGGCGAAGGCTGGAAGCGTCTGAACGAAGGGCGGATCGTCTCGGCCGACCCGTGGCGACTGTTTCCCGACTGGCTCCGCGAGATCCTGCCACTCCCGCCCGGCGGTAGCTCGCCCAAGCTGAAGTATCTCGAATTTCTACAAACGCTCCAGACCCCCTCGCCGCTCTGGGTTCGGGCCCAGAATGGCAACGAGCAGGCGCTCTGGGCCGAGTTGACCGCCAGCGGTCTCAAGCCCTGGATTCACCGCAAACTGACCTGGGCGGCGAAGCTCGAAGCCGAGGCGGATGTTCATCATCTCCCGGCGTTTGAACGTGGCGACCTCGAAATCCAGGATCTGGCCTCGCAAGCGGTCGCCCTGGCCTGCGACCCCGACCCGGGCGAGCGCTGGTGGGATGCCTGCGCCGGGGCCGGCGGGAAGTCGCTCCACCTGGCGGCCTTGATGAAGGGGAAGGGGCTGGTCGTGGCGACCGACGTCCACGAACCCCGGCTCAAGGAAGCCGCGCGTCGGGCCAGGCGGAGCCCGTTCCGGAACCTGACGACCAAGCCCTGGGACGGCAAGCACGTCGTCGGCAAGGCGGGGACCTATCACGGAGTTCTGGTCGACGCCCCCTGCTCCGCCGTGGGAACCTGGAGGCGCAACCCCGACGCTCGATGGACGCTGGATGCCCTGGCCATCACTCGCCTGGCCGAGCTTCAAGGCCGGATTCTCAAGGCAGCCTCGGCGGGCGTTCGGCCCGGCGGAACGCTGGTTTACTCGGTTTGCACGCTGACGTTGCCCGAGACCCAGAACATCATCAAGGCATTTCTGGCCGAGAACCCGAAATTCCAGCTCGACCCGTTCCCCCACCCGATCCTGGGAACGCCGACCGATGGAACCTTGCTGATCTGGCCGAATGAGTCGGACACCGACGCCATGTTCATCGCCCGGATGATCCGGACGGGGTGACTCTCTCAGCAAAATCGAGTAAGATTCGATGAAATCAAAGGTATGAGGTTAGGGAGGTCGCCGCCATGAATTCTGTCGTCGAAAAGACTTCGTTCACGGCCGAAGAATTTCTGACAATGCCGGGTCAGCATCAATTCGAGTTGGTGGACGGCGAACTCCTGGAGCGAAATGTGAGCATGCTCTCGGGTTGGGTCGGCGGAGAGATTTTTTGTCTGATTAGTGAATATTCCCGCGTTCACGAACTTGGATGGGTTTTTCCGTGCGAAGTCGGAATTCAGTGCTTTCCCGATCGACCGAGAACCGTTCGAAAACCCAATGCGTTCTTCGTCAAGGGATCACGTTTAGGCTGGGATGAGATCGCCGATGGTTGGCTCAAAATTGTTCCTGACCTGATCGTCGAGGTCATCTCGCCTCAGGACCTTTCGGATGAGGTGGAAGAAAAAATCGAGATGTTCCATAAGGTAGGCGTTCCATTGATCTGGGTCGTCAGTCTGGCGGCGAGAAACGTCAGAATTCTGAGATCCAACGGTTCGATTGCTCTTGTCCGCGAGGGCGGTCTCCTTTCCGGAGAAGACATTTTGCCAGGCCTGAGTATCCCGGTCAGTTCGATCTTTCCGAAGAAACCTCCCACCGTCTGAAATCGGCCAAAGATTCGATCATTCGCGGAAAAACCTCGCAAGCTTTCCCGGCTCACGGCAACTTTAGGTTGTCATGAACGCCGGAACCAAACCCCTCGCCCCTGATGGATCGCCGATGAGCCCCATTGACTGGGCCTCGACGCTCCTTGGCCATGAACGATGGCTCCGGACGGTTGTCGCCGCCCGCCTCGGGGAGCGCCAGGCGGTTGACGAGGTTCTCCAGGAAGTCTCGCTCGCGGCGATCGGCACCAAGGCCGTCATCGACCCGGAACGAGTCTCGGGCTGGCTCTATCGCCTGGCGATCCGCAAGACCTTGCTCTATCGCCGAGGGCGCGGTCGTCACCACAAACTCGTCGGCCGTTATGCCGATCGGATTCGGGTTCGGGATCGCGATCAAGGTCGCCCCGACCCCCTGGGCTGGCTCTTGCTTGATGAACGCCTGGCCCTGGTCCGCCAGGCGATGGCCCGGCTCCCGCCGCGCGACGCCCAGATTCTCCTGCTCAAATATACCGAAAATTGGTCGTGCCGCGACCTGGCCGAGCATCTCGGCCAGACCGAACCGGCGATCGAGTCGCGCCTCCACCGGGCCAGGCAGCGACTCCGCGACGAACTGGCCAGGTCAAATTTGATCGAGGTCCGTCCATGAATGACTTTGACGAATCCGAATCCCCGTCCGTGGTGCTGGCCGCGATCGACCGACTCGTCGCCGGCGACTTGCCCGAAGGCGAACGTCGTGAACTGCTCTTGAGGCTCGAAGCCGATCCCGACGGCTGGCGACGCTGCGCCCTGGCGTTTCTCGAAGATCAGACCTGGCGAACCGCCCTGTCCGGTTTCTCGGCCGAGGTGTCTCGATCGACGACCGATTCCCTGACGACAAAACGAACCCAACCACGGTTCCGGACCCTCCGTCAGCTCTCGGTTGCCGCGTCCATCGTCGCCCTGACGTTCGCGGCGGGATTCGCGGCGGGTGGGAGGGGCCGATCCTTCGAAGCGATCTCATTGGTCAAGCCGGAACGAACAAAACCGCTCGAATCGGAGCCCAAGCTCGACACGAATCAGGTGCAGGAGGTCGGCTGGATCGAGGTCGAGGACGGCAATCGAGGCGAATTACCTCCGCGACGGGTGCCGATCGTCTCGGGCCCGGGTCTGGACGAGAAGTGGCTCCGCGACCAGGCCCCATCCGTTCCGGATTATGTCCGGGCTCGCTGGGAGCGTGAGGGATATCAGGTCAACGAGCGACGCAACCTGGTGTCGGTCACCCTGGAGGATGGCCGGCACGTGATGATTCCGGTCGATGAAGTGGCTCTGGATTATGTCGGGCAACAACCGCTGTAAGGCCCCGTCGGCCAGTCAGCCCTGCCCGAATTCCCCCGAGGAGAATGCCATGTCCCGAAATTCCCTGACTGTTGGCTTCGTTTTGCTAGGAGCCTCGATGGTCGCCCCGACCACCCGGGCACAGGAACCACCGAAGGTCGTCGAGGAGACCCGGGTCGTCATCGTCGATACGGAGGATGAACCGAAGAAGGATGAGGCCAAACCCGTCGCGAAGAAGACTTACACGATTACCCAGCCGTATCAACGCACGCAGGTCGTTCAACCCGTTGATCCGGCGGCCCCCACGGCAGTACACAATCCAGAAGTCGTCTATCAGACTGCTACGATCCAGACTCCGGCGGGCAAGAAGGTTCAGTCGAGGTACATTCTGGACCCGCTGCTGCACAATTTCGGTCTTAGCTTGATCGAGGCT
>JAJYCH010000345.1 GCA_021778575.1 Planctomycetota bacterium | reverse complement strand
GCGGCAATTGTCCGAGGTCCGCGCCAACGCTATAAGCAACGAACTCCCCACGCCCGAGAAACCGCCCTCGGGGTCGAGGTCTCCGAATCCACCTATCGCTTCGACCGAGGCGAGAAATGGCGGGCCTACGCCGCCGCTCGGATCCCCATCTACTGGATCGTGAATCTCGAAAAGTCGCAGATCGAGGTCTACCGTGAGCCCACTGGTCGGGGCCAGAACGCCGCTTATCGAACGACGGAAATCTTCGGAGCCGAAAGCGAAATCCCGGTGATGATTGATGGTCAGGACGTCGGCCAGGTCGTCGTCAAAGAGATCCTCCCTTGAGATCGGAGACCCGGTTCATGGCCACCGACATCCGACCGATCACCGTCGAAAATTACCTGGCGATGATCCTCGATGGAACCATCCCGCCTGACGCTCGACTCGAACTCCTCGATGGACGACTGGTTGAGCAGATGACCAAATATCCGCCCCATAATTTCAGTGCGCGTCAGCTTGGTCTCCTCTTGAAATCGCTGGTCCCCGCCCCTTGGCTGATCAGCGAGGAGAAATCGTTGGCACTCGGGCGATTCTGGAGACCCGAGCCCGACCTCGCCGTGATCCGAGGTCCCAACGACCGCTACCGCGCGAGCGACCCCAAAGCCGATGATGTGGCCCTGCTGATCGAGGTCGCCGACTCCTCCTATTCGACCGACCGAGGCGAGAAATGGCGGGCCTACGCCTCCGCTCGGATCCCCATTTACTGGATCGTCAACATCAACCAGCGCCTGGTCGAGGTCTACCGTGAGCCAACCGGTCGGGGCCAGAACGCCGCTTATCGAACGACCGAAATCTTCGGAGCCGAAAGCGTAGTCCCGGTGATGATTGATGGTCAGAACGTCGGCCGGGTCGTGGTCAAGGAGATCCTCCCTTGAGATCGGAGCGCAATTTCATGGCCACCGATGCCCGGACCAGGACGACAGGTCCCCGGCTCTATCGAGTCAGCGTCCAACAATATCTCAAGATGATCAAAGCCGGCGTTTTCCCCGAAACGGCCCATCTCGAATTGCTCGGCGGGAAACTGGTCGAGAAAATGACGAAATATCCGCCGCATAGCTTCGTCGTCGGTCGGCTCGGTCGGATGCTCGGACGGATTGTGCCCGAACCCTGGTTCGTGAGCGAAGAAAAACCCGTGAAACTTGGCCGTTTCTGGTATCCTGAGCCCGATCTCGCAGTCGTGAGAGGGCCGGATAGCCGTTTCGAGAGTAAGACCCCGGAAGCCATCGATCTGGGTCTGGTCGTCGAGGTCGCGGAATCGTCTTACGTCATGGATCGTGGCCGGAAATGGCAGCTCTACGCATCGGCTGGAGTTTCTTCCTACTGGATCGCCAACCTGGCTCAACGACGCTTCGAGGTCTTCAGCGACCCCTCGGGCAAGGGCCGCTCGGCCGCTTATCGCCAGGTTCAGATTTATGTTGACGGCCAGTCGATTCCGCTCTGGCTCGAAGGCCGAGAGATCGGCCAGATCGCGGTCAGTGACGCGCTTCCAACTGTCTGAAATCGAATCATGAACCGGATCTGTGAGTCACCCGATGGACGGACCAGATGACCGCAATCCAGTGATCCTCATCATCAACTGGCGATGACAGCAGCTCTCGCGGACCGAATCCGGCATCATCTCGAATCGGAGACTCCATGAGTCTGCCCAGCTTTGGCCAGCTTCACCGACAGGCGGATGAGTTTGCTCGTTCCTTACCCGTGGTCGTGGTTGGTGCCGCCGACCGGACCGTCCTGGAATCGATGCGGGTCGCGACCGATCGAGGCTGGATCGCCCCCATCCTGGCCGGTCGCGCGGCCGAGATCCGCCGGCTGGCGGATTCACTGGGGATCGGTCTGGACGGATTCACGATCCTCGATATTGAGACCCCGGCAGAACAGGCGACGGCCGCCGTGGCCGAGGTCCGGCACGAACGAGCCCGGCTTCTGGTCAAAGGACAGGTGGCCACGCCGACCTTGATGAACGCCGTGCTCGACCCCGAACTTGGCCTCCGGTCCAGCCGGGTGGTCAGCCAGGTCGTTCTGATGGAGGTGATCCCTCAGCAGCGGCGGTTCCTGCTGGCCGATACCGGAATCAACGTGAAACCGAAGCTGGCCTCGAAGATCGAGATCGTCGGCCAGACAATCGACGTCGCGCGTGCCTTGGGTGTCAACCAGCCACGAATCGCCTTGATGGCGGCCTCCGAGACCGTCAACTCGGCCATGCCCGAGACCGTCGACGCGGCCGAGATCGAGCGGCGAAACCAGAACGGCGAGTTCCCCAACGCACGGGTCCAGGGTCCACTCTCGTTTGATCTGGCCTACTCGATCGACGCCGGCGGCAAGAAGCAGATCGAGGGGGGAATCGTGGGCCAGGCCGATGCGCTGGTTTTTCCCGATCTGCTCTCGGCCAACCTGACGGTCAAGGCGATCATGTACACCGCCGATTGCCAGTTCGGCGGCGTTCTGGCGGGTGCCACCGTCCCCGTCGCCTTCATGTCGCGAGCCGACACCGCAGCGACCCGGCTCAACTCGCTCGCGCTCGCACTGGCGATCTTGAGAAATGAGCTGAGCCCCAACACCACCAAAAGACGATGATGTCGGGGCTCGATAGACCCATCAGGATTATCCGAGATTTCGGTTACTTTCGGTCGCCTGAAGCACCGGTCGCCGGAGCGGGTGAGGTACTCGGGGACGGCGTCGGGCTGCTGCCGGGATCGGCATCGATCCCGAGCGGAGCGGTTCCCGCCTTGACCTCGGCCAGCCGCCCCTTGAACTTCGAGTAGAGCCGGGTGTGGCGGCTCTCGGGAGCCATCGGCTTGCCGGCGAGGAACAGCCCCTTGACCTCGGTGGTCGGCTGGAGGATGTGGCCGGCGGTGATGACGATATTGGCCCGCTTGCCCACTTCGAGCGAGCCAAGCTGGTCGGCCACGCCCAGAATCTCGGCCGGGGCCAGAGTCACGGCTCGAACTGCGGCGGCTTCGGGGAGGCCGTAGGCGACGGCCATCGAGGCATCATACGGCAGGTTCCGCGAGGCGGTCCCGGCGTCGGAACCACCCGACTTGATGGCGAACGCCACGCCCGCCTCGTGAAGCCGGGCGGGGTTGGCATACGCGGAGTCGTAAGGGTCCGTCGAACCCACGGGCAGACGGAGCGTCCCGCCGATCAGGACCGGAACCTTGGCGGCCTTCAAAGCGTCGGTCACCTTCCAGGCCTCGGCACCGCCGGAGATCACGGCTTTCAACTTCAGGTCGCTGGCGATCTTGAGGGCGTCAAGGATCTCCACCCGCCCCTCGGCGCGGAAGATCACCGGCTTTTCTCCCTTGGCGTAAGGCAACAGGTTCGCCAGCCGGGGGTCGGGAACTGGTCCTTGTGCCTTACGCTCGCGAGCAGCGGTGACGATCTTGTCGTAGGTCAGGGCCTTGGTGAACTCGTCTCGGATCGCATCGAGCCGATCTTTCCGAGCCGACGGGTCGGCCCCGCCACCACCGAATCCTCCCATCCCCGCGCCTCGACCGCGCCCTTCGGCGTTGGGCGAGACGTATCGGGGGATGTTCACGATCAGCCCGGCCTTGTCGAGTACCACCATTTCGAGCGGAACCCAGCCATCGAGGTTGGCCACGCACCCTTGACCGGAGATCACGCCGCCGGTCGGCTGGACGAACGTGGCGAGCACGCCGTTGGCCCGAGTGACAGGGATCAGCTCGCTGTCCGGGTGGAGGGCGATGCTGGTCCGCAGTTCGGGCTGATATTCCGCCGAATCCGACGAGTCCTGCGTCTCGGGCAAGCTGCCGATCTCGAACAGGCCGAGCTGTGAACCCGAGTCGATCATCCCCGGCCAGACGTCGAGCCCCTGGGCGTCGATCACCTTCGCGGCCGGCGGGATGGCGAGCTTGGAATCGCCCACGCCGGCGATCTTGCCGCCCGAGATGAGAACAATCCCGTTATCGATCTCGGCCCCGCTGACCGGGTGAATGGTCGCGCCGGTGATGGCGTAAACCCCATTGGCCGACAGCGCCAGGTCGAGAGCCTTCGACCGGGCGTCGGGCTTGACGCTGGCAACGGGCATGGCGGTGTGCTCGCCCGGACGAGGGGTGAGCTTGCCGTCGGCCGACTTCCTCTGGAACTGGACTTCACCGTCGATCAGGGCCAGCTCGCAGCGGGCGAAACCGTCGAACGGGTGGGCGTTGAAGATCGCGATATCGGCATCCTTGCCAACCTCGATCGAACCCAGGCGACGGTCGAGCCCCAGCTCGCGAGCCGGGTTGATCGTGATCATCGCCAGGGCCTGGTCTTCGGGCACATTGCCGTACTTGACCATCTTCGCGGCTTCGAGATAAAGGTGACGGATCAGCTCCTCGCTATCGCTCTTGATGCAGACCGGCACCCCGGCCTGGTTGAGCAAGGCGGCGTTGAACGGAATGGCGTCGAACGCCTCGATCTTGTAGGCCCACCAGTCCGAGAAGGTCGAGGCACTCGCGCCATGGGCGGCGATCTCGGCGGCAACCTTGTAGCCTTCGAGAACGTGCTGGAGCGACTGGACCCGGACTCCGTAGCGGGCCGTGGTCCGCAAAAGCATCAAGATTTCATCATTCCGATAGCAGTGGCTATGGATCTTGATCGAACCGTCGAGGATTCCGGCAAGAGCTTCGAGCCGGAGGTCGCGGCGCGGCGGCGGAGCCACTTCGCCGTTGGCCTTGGCGGCCTCATATGCCTTCCATTCGGCCTTGTACGCCTTGCCTTCCTCGAACGCCCGCTCGATCGTGGCCTCGACACCCATCCGGGTGTTCGGGAACCGGCCGGTCCGACGGGTCACGTTCTCACCCAGAGCGAATTTCACCCCTTGCGGGTTGTCCTTCAGGATCAGGTCACGCCCCGCCTGGCCGGGCTTGTGCTTGATGACCGCGTCCTGACCGCCGATGGTGTTGGCCGAGCCGTGGAGCAGTCGAGCCGTCGTCGTTCCACCCGCCAAAGCTCGGTAAATCCCGACGTCGTCCCCCGTCACCACGTCCTTGACGCGGACCTCGGGAACGATCGACAGGCTCATCTCGTTGACGCCCCCCTGCACCGCCTGGTGCGAGTGAGTGTCGATGATCCCCGGCATCGCGACCATCCCGGTCGCGTCGAGGACGGTGACCCCTTCCGGAGCCACCACGTTCGCGCCCACCTCGACGATCTTGCCATCACGGATCAGGATCGACCCCCTGGGGATCGTCCCTCGGGTGACGGTCAGGATCGTCGCGTCCTTGATCAGGACCGTTCCGCCGGTCTTGATGGTCGGCTGACGATCGGCGTCGAACTCGGCGGCGATGTCCACGAACGGAGTCTTCGGGGCCTGGTCGTCGCTCGTCTTGGGAGCGTCAGCCGGCTTCGGAGCATCGGCGGTCTTGGGAGCGTCAGCGACCTTGGTTTCGCCCTTGGGCTCGGCCTTCTTGGTCTCGCCCTCCTTCTTGGTCTCGTCCTTCTTGGTCTCGGTCGTTTCTTCCTTGGTCTCGGCCTTGGCGAGCCCGCCCTGACCGCGACGGCCACCGGCTCCCTTGCCCTTCGCGAAGTCGCCACCGGCACCACCGCCGCCGAACTGGCCTTTCCCCTTGGCCGATGCGGCGTTGACCTTCTCCATGTCGAACTTCTGGCCATCGGCCAGGACGTAGCGGACCTTCGCCGACTCATCGGAGAACGGGGCGGTCATGACGACCAGGTGGCCGGGCTTCCCCTTCTCGATCGTCCCGAGCTTCTTGCCGAGACCGGCGATCTCGGCGGCCCGG
>JAJYCH010000344.1 GCA_021778575.1 Planctomycetota bacterium | reverse complement strand
TTGGCAATCGCCTTGAACTGCGCGAGCGGGTCGCTGTCGGGATCAGGCCAGATGGTCAGGTAACCGCGATAACCGATCTCTTCGAGCGAGCCCAGGTATTCTTCCCAGTCAAGGACTCCCGGAGGAAACCCGATCCCTCGGGGATTGGTACGCTCGACCGACTTCGACGCGTCGTTGGCATAAGCATGAGCGACCCAGAGCGCCAGCTCGCGGGTCGCGGCGACCGGGTCGATCCCTTGCCGGAGCAGGCTCGACGGGTCGAGGCTCACCGCCAGGCTCGGCATCCCCAGGCTATCGAGATACGAACCGAGGACGGCCCCCGGCTCGTTCCCGGTCTCGATCGCGAACCGGACTCCGCGATGATCCGCCCGCCGCCCCAGTTCCTGAAGGCTCGTGGTCAACGCGGTCCGTCGGACCACGTCGGTCTCCGGCGGCAAGCCGCCGACCCGGGCGAGAACCAGCCGGGTTCCTAGCTCGTAGGCCAGAGCAAACGCGCGGTCGGCCCGAGCGAGCCGGTCCTCTATCTGGTCGAGCGTGTCGAACGGTCGGCGGGTCGGCAGACTCAGCGCGATCAGGCTCAGCTCGACCGACCGGAGCCCGTGGCGGACCTCGCGACGACCGGTCTCGGAAAGGCGATCGGGAGCCAGTTCACCCGAGGCATCGATCACCACGCCCTTTGCGCCGACCGAGGCCGCCCCCCGGATCTGGTCCTTGATCGACCGGCTGGCGTCGAGCCGCAAACCCAGAGGAGAACGTATCATCGGACGATTTATCCTTCGGTCGAGTGTCCCCGGGAGGTAGGGCTTGTCTTGCCGACTCCAACTTGCCACTAGCCACTCACCACGGGCGAATGGTCCAATTGTAACCGAACGTCGCCCGATCCGTCTCAGGAGTTGCCCGTCCCGTGCCTGCCGAGCGTCCCCGGTCGATCCAGCGCAGGATCGATTTCCAACCCGATTTTCTCTCCGCCCGGATCGGCTCATGGTCCGAGCCGGCCTTGCTCGAAGGCGGACCCGGCCTGGGCGAAGCCGGTCGCTGGAGTATCCTCGCGGCTCGACCACGACAGACCTTCGAGTCGCTCGACGGTTCAGCGCTGGAACGACTGGCGACAACCGTCCGCGACCTCGGCCTGGCCCGATCCGACACCCGGCCCGACCCCGCAGCCGCGCCGTTTCAGGGCGGGCTGATCGGCTACTTCGGGTACGACCTCGCCCCCCGGATCGAACGGCTCCCACGCCGGAACCGCACCGATTCCCGGCTCCCGAGCCTGCGCTTCGGTCTTTACGACACGTTTGTCGTCGTCGATCATGTTCGGAAGACCGCGACGCTGCACGCCGTGGACTTCCTCGACGAAGGCCCTCAGCGTCTCGAAGAGCGCTGCGAACGCTGGCGGACCGACCTTGACCAGCCGCTCGAACCGCGTCCGGAATCGGTCCTGTCGCCGGTCCTGGCCGAGCTGGGACGCGACGATTACCGCCGGGCGATCGCCCGAACACTGGAATACATCAACGCCGGCGACATCTATCAGGCCAATCTCTCGCACCGGTTCCGCGCGACGGGCAAAGTCGACCCGCTCGGCCTTTACTTGAAGCTCAAAACGATCAGCCCGGCCCCATTCGCCGGGTTTCTCGCCTGGGACGATCTGGCGATCCTGAGCGCCAGTCCCGAGCTTTTTTACCGGACCGAGGCCGACCGGATCATCACCCGACCGATCAAGGGGACGCGCCCCCGGTCGTCCGACGCGATCACCGATACCCGGCTCGCCGCCGAGCTGACCGCCAGCACCAAGGACCGCGCCGAACTGACCATGATCGTCGACCTCGAACGGAACGACCTGGGCAAGGTCTGCCGGTTCGGAACGGTTCAGGTGACCGAGCCCTGGCGGGTCGAGAGCTTCGAGCAGGTCCATCACCTGGTCGCCACGATTGAAGGTCGGCTCCGACCCGAGTTCGGACCGATCGACATCGTCCGCGCCTTGTTTCCCGGCGGTTCGATCACCGGGGCACCCAAGATCCGGGCGATGCAGATCATCGACGAACTCGAACCGAACTGCCGGAGCGTTTACACCGGAGCGATCGGCTACTTCAGCCTGGGCGGACTGTCGGCGTTCAACATCGCGATCCGGACGATGCTCGTCGAAGGGGACCAGGTCAGCTATCAGGTCGGCGGCGGGATCGTCGCCGACTCCGACCCCGAACTCGAATACGTCGAGACCCTCGACAAGGGCCGAGGGATGAGCCAGGCCCTCGAAGCGTTCCGGAGCGAGCAATGATCTGGTCGAACGGCAAGATCCTGCCCGATGACGGCTTGACCATTCCGATCTCGGATCGAACCTTCGAGCATGGCCTGGGCCTGTTCGAGACCTTCCGGACCTACAACGGCCGGGCGACGTTGCTCGAACGTCATAAGGCCCGGTTGCTTCGTTCGGCAACAGAGTTGGACTTGCCGATTGATCCGTCGAGCTTACCTCATGAGCAAGATGTTCGGAGGTTGCTCGAAGCCGAGGGGATCACCGGCGACCGGATGCTCCGGATCACCGCGAGCGGCGGGACGGCCTCGACAAATTCCATTGTCTGGATGAAGTCGAGTCCCTTGCCCGAGCCGGTTGGCGAAGGAGGTGCCAGCTTGCTCGTGAACTCCTGGGAGGTTGATTCAAAGGACACGTTGGCCCGCCACAAGACGCTGAATTACTGGGAGCGACGCCGCGTCTTCGAGGAGGCGAGGCGGCAGGGTTTTGACGAAGCCTTGAGCGGAAATTGGGACCAGAATCACGACAGTTATTACTATTATGAAGGAAGTCGCACCAACTTCTTCTTGATGGTCGCTGATACGAGGGGCCTCCTCTCGTTCCAGCCAAAACGCCCCACAATTTACACGAGTTCGACGGCCTCGCCAATTGTGCCGGGGATCATGCGTCAGGTCGTCATCGAACTGGCCAGGGAATTGTCCGCTGAGGTCCGGGAGCAAAAACCCGGGATCGAATCAGGCTGGGCCGGTCGTTCTACGTTCGAGGTTTTCTTGACCAACTCTGTCCGAGGGATCATCCCGGTGGGTCGAGTGACCGACGCCTCGAAGAAGCGCGTCTATCGATACGAAGCCCCCGGCCGGTTGACCCGGATGCTTCAGGAACAACTCGAAAAACGGCTCCGGCTCGGATTGCAATTGTAAGGTGGGCTCGGCCCACCATTGGATTCAAACGTGAAAGAATGGTGGGCCGATCCCACCCCATGGGATGGAAAACCGCATGACCACCGTCGCCGACCTTCTCGCCTGGCTCGAAGATTTTGCCCCGAGCCGACTGGCCGAATCTTGGGATAACGTCGGCCTCCTGTTCGGTGACCCTCGGGCCGAGATCACTCGCGTGATGACCTGTTTGACCGTCACCCCTCGATCGGCTGACGAGGCGATTGCCGCAGGGGTCCAGGCGATCGTCAGCCATCATCCGATCCTGTTCAAACCGACGAAATCGCTCCGGGCCGACCGACCGGAGACCGCGTTTCTCTGGAAGCTCGCCCGGGCTGGTGTGGCGATCCTGAGCCCGCACACGGCGTTCGACAACACGGTCGGCGGGATCAACGACGGTCTCGCCGCGAGGATCGGCCTGGTCGATGTCGAGCCGCTCCGCCCGGCCCCGCCGTCCACTCGCCACAAGGTCGTGGTGTTCACGCCGGAAGCCGACCGCGAAGGCGTCCTTGCCTCGGCATTCGCCGCCGGCGCGGGGCGGATTGGTGCTTACGAGCAATGCTCGTTCGGGGCGACCGGCTCGGGCACGTTCCTCGGCCTGGAAGGCTCGAATCCGACCATCGGCGCTGTCGGTCGTCGCGAACTCGTCAGCGAGTGGCGGCTTGAATTTGTCTGCCCGGCGGATCGGCTCGAAGCGGTCCTGGCCGCCGTCCGGTCGAGTCATTCGTACGAAGAACCGGCGATCGACGTTTATCCGATCTCTTCCGAGATTCCCTCCGGCCCTGGCTCGGGGCGAATCGGCCGGCTCGAAACGCTTGAGCCGCTGGGAACCTTCGCGAGCCGGGTCGCGCGGTTGCTCCAGGCTCCCGCGACGCAGTTTGTCGGCGATCCCGACCGCCTGGTGGAGCGGGTTGCGCTTTGTTGCGGAGCGGGAGACGACTTCCTTCCCGACGCGCAGAAGCTCAAGGCCGACGTGCTGCTGACCGGCGAGGCGCGATTTCACCGGGCGATCGAGGCCGACGCCCTGGGACTGGGACTGATCGTCGCCGGCCACCACGCTACCGAGCGACCAGGAGTTGAGGATCTGGCCGAACGGATCGCTCGCCGGTTTCCCGAACTCACAAGCTGGCCCAGCCGGGCCGAGATCGACCCGTTACGGCCGGTGTCTTCGGACTGAACAGTCGGAAATTGGGACTCAGGGTTCTGAGCGTTCTTCCATTGGCAGTCGCGTCTTCTCTGGCGTCGGGTGTACCCAAATTTTCTGGGTGGCCGCGGACGGATTGGTTCTCTGGAGTGCGAGAGCTTGCTCTCGCTTTGCTTCGTGGAGCTTGCTCCACGGTCCAGAACTGCAAACCTCAGAAAGGCCAGATCAATCTGCTCGGAGCAAGCTCCGGTCGCCAGAGCGAGAGCAAGCTCTCGCACTCCAGAGTGGGCTTCCTCGTGAAGTTATCGTTAAAACACTCTCGCCGCGCGAACCCTCGCGATCCCACCACTGTCTGGGACACCAGCGCAGGAAAAAACCCCCGGAGGAGATCCGGGGGCTCGGAAAAAGTCGCGATCGGCTCTGGTCTCAAGAACTGGCAGCGACCGGTTCGGTGGTGTCGCCCGGTCCGGCCTTGCCGCCTCGGGTGGCGGGGACGGCCAGATAGGTCTGGTGCTCCCACTGCCCGGCCCAGGCCAGTCCGGCCCAGCGTTGAAGGGAGATGGCCTTGACGGTCGGCCGGTCTTCGTCGCGAATCACCTCGCCCCACGCCCCGGTGTAGGCGGCCCGAACCTGGGCCGACGTCCCACCGTAGCACAGCAGGCGTTCGCCGCTGGGAGCCAGGCAAGCAATCGCGCGCCAGTCTTGCGCGCCCGTGGATTCACTTATGCTCATCGTTGCGAATTTCCCCGCCCGTCGCGGCCTGGCCTCGGTTCTTGAAACAAATTCCTCTTGGAATTGTCCCAATCCGTCAAGACCCGCTATGGCGACGGGACTTTGAGTAGAATGCGAGCGTCATGGTTCGGCGAAATCCGGCGAGCGATCGAGCGGCGAATCTCCATCGGCCCCCGGAATCAAAACGAGGGACCGGCCGATCAATCCTGGCTGGAACGGCACGCGCCGAAACTCATACCCCTTCTTCGATGTCGCAAAAAGCGAAACTCGCCCCCGAAGGAATCGGGACAGAGCCGGCCAATCCAGCGAAATGAGAAGAAATGGGTGGGAGAGTCGTTCGTACCGAGGTCCGATCGGCCGACGGTGCGCTTCCGCGACGCGGCTCGATCGATGACCGAACAAAGATCATTCTACCGCCCAGACCCGCGCAGGGCGAACAAATAATCCGAAATTCTCTCCAAATCTCGTCAGAGTCGGGACTTCAGCATTCTCCACCCATACCGGTATGGGTGGGTTCAACCGGTTTGACCGCCCGTGCGGGACCAGCCCTCCACCAGTCCGAAAACAATCGGAATCACGGCTGTCCCGAACTGATCCGGAGCAAAACCTTGCCGTGACGCCCCATTGAGCCCGCCTCGGGGACCGCCTCCCCGAGCGCTTCGAGCGGGAACTCCTTGCCCAGCTCGGTGGCCAGGAGACCATTGCGAATCAGCCAGGCGTTCTC
>JAJYCH010000343.1 GCA_021778575.1 Planctomycetota bacterium | reverse complement strand
GCGCGCCGAGGGCCTCCAAAACCTCGAATCACCCAGCTGATCGGGGAAGTAACACGAAAACCCCCGCATCCGACCCGCTGAGAGGATGGATGCAACCCCGAATTACAAACGACATCGCAACCGACTCAAATTTTCGTTCAGTCAATCCCGATTCCCACAATTTTTATCCTTGACACGGCTGGTTGGAGACCAAAACAATGGACACTTGTGGGATTATACGGACCTTTGCGTGATATCTCACGACTTTCCGTCCGTACAATTTATGTTAGGCGTCAATCCCCTCATGCAAGACGACGTTGACGACGAGTTCGACGACAGCGTCGTCAAGATCGTGGCGGGCCGCCACAAGGGTCGCATTGCGTACGCTGATTGCATAGAACTCACCATGCCGAAACATTACGCAATTATATTTGGAAATCCACTTGTCGCACCTTCTTTTCATTTTGTGCAAACGCGCTATCTGACTCATGTGACCACTCCGGATCTTTTCGAGAGGAAGGCAGAGATCGAACGTCAAATCCGACTTCAAACACCGAAGCGTCCTATGGAAAAGCAAGTTGACGTGCTTCTAGAATTGAATCTTATCCTGTCTTCGCTCTACGACCGCCTAATGACATCTCAATACAATACAGCATCCGATGGCAAGCGAGTATTTTTGTCTCATTCATCTAAAGACAAGGTATTTGTTAGGTATTTGGCGACAGATTTGACGAACGCTGGCCATCGTCCCTGGCTTGACGAGTGGGAGATTCGAGTAGGCGAGTCCATTCCTTCACGGATCAGTGCGGGTATCGAGGATGCCGACGCGGTGGCCGTCGTCTTGTCGGAGAATGCCTTAGATTCACTCTGGGTGGAGAGAGAATGGCAAGCTAAGTATTGGCGTGAGATTGTTGAGAAGAGGGTCATGGTGCTCCCGGTCTTGCATCGGGACTGCACGATCCCGACGCTCTTGGCTACCAAGCGTTATGCGGACTTTCGTAGTGACTATCGCCTCGGACTTCAACATCTACTGGCTGCGTTGAAATGACTGAGCCGCCTAACCTTGCGCTGCAGCGGACCCGGCCGCCGCGGTCGTTTTTGGCAGTAACAAAGTCATAGGTCGGCGGGCCGGGTCTGCTGAGCTTTGTCGTTATTTACGGGACCGCGAGAGCGACGGCGCCACGGCATGGCGGGTCGAGGCGAGGTCGGTGGCGAAGGCGTCGAGAAGGCCGGCGTGACCGGTTTGCCCCGGATGGATCGCTTCGAGACCGAGCTGGGCCTGCGTCGCGTAGGAGAGCCGGTGCTCGGGACCGACCAGCACGACCAGTTGCGTGCCTTCGGGCCGGTTCGGGCCGAGGAGCTGGTCGGTACTGGTGAAGTTTACTTCGGGAACTCCCGGTAGCGTCGAGCGCAGGATGAACCGGAGCCGGCCACCAGGGGTCGGTCCTTCGATCATCGGATGGTCCAGGTCGGGGCCGACCACCGAGATCCCCTCGAAAGGTCGGGCCTGGTGACGGAGCAGAACGGCGGCCCGAAGGTTCATCAGCTCACGGGTTTCGAGGTGACGGAAGGTGACCTCGCGGAGGCCGTCGGCCAGACAGGTCACCAGAACGATGAGCAAGAAACTGGCCAGAACCCGCCGCTGACGCAGATCGCGGCGTCTGGCCCAGCGATCGAGCCCTCTGGAGAGCCAGACGACGGCGATCAAGAGGTCGAGCGCCAGGTGAAGACCCAGAGCCGAGCGTGGACCGACGTGGCCGTGACTGAGGGCGATGACGGCCCCTTGCAAATCGCCACTGACCCACCAGACGACGGAAACGGCGGTCGCCGGCGCCAGCCAGCTCAGCCAGCGGATCGAGGCCCGTCGGGTCGCGAGATCGCTGACCGCCTGCGCGGCCAGCAGGTTGAGCGGGATCAGCAGGAACAGGCTCATCGTCGTCTGCGGGCCTCCCGACCAGACCGCCGGGACCAGTGCGGCGACGGCCAGCCAGAGGACCCAGAAGATCCCGCCGACCGTCGCCCGGTCATCACGCTCGGAGACCAGCGCCGCCTTGACCGAACGAATCACCGCGAACAACGCCAGCGGCAAGGTCGCCGGCGCCAGGTCGTTCAGGCGGGCGAACAAGGTGGGGCGTTCCCAACCCAGGGGGTCGGGCGGGTTGAGCAAACCGGCGAGAAATTCGCGGCCGTGGGTCGCGATCATCCACGAGTACCAGGGAGCGGCGATCAGGAGGCCGACGGCCAGAGCGATCGACCCGGCGAGCAGGCTCGGGTTGTTCCACCAGCCGTACCACGGTCGCTCCTGACGTTCCAACGGAGCCATCTCCGACCGCAAATAGGCCTGGTGGAGGACGATCACCGGGATGCAGAGCAGGCCGATTCCGCCCATCGAGAGCAAGGCCACTCCCAGAGCCAGACCGCCCAGAATCACCCACGAGAGGCCGCCGCCTTTCAGGTAAAACCGCGCCGTGCCCACTCCCATCCGGAAATGCCGGCCGTAACAGTGCATCGCCGCCAGGGTGGCCGCCAGGGTCAAGGTGGACGGCGAAGCCTCTTTCATCTGGATCAGGAGATGGGGATTGAACGCGGTGAGGACCGCCGCGACCAGGCCCACGCCTGGCCCTCGCCAGAGCCGCCCTTGCCAGTACATCAGCAAGACGATGAAAACACCGGCGACATAGCTAGGAACCACTGTCGCCGACGGGGCATGATCCGACCCGATCGCCAGGCCGAGCGCTTCGAGCCACGCATAGAGCGGCGGCTGGAGCGCGACGGCCTTGAAGGCCCGAGCCTCGAGCGCCGGCTTGAGGTTTTCGGCCGCCGGCGACTGGTCGATCGACCAGCCGTCGAGCACCGCCAGCCCCCGGAGACCCCACCAGGGACCGGGTGGCGTCAGGTTCCACCAGTTCAAGGCGTAGAGACCCGGCAGAACCGCCAGGAGCACGACCAACGGAAAAAAGACACCCGATCGAGGCGCGGGCCGGACCAGCGGACGACCTGGACCGCCGGTCCCCCACTGGCCTCCCCAACGATCCATCGGCCCCGACGTCGAGAATGTTCCCATCGGACGACCGGCTCCTTCCCAGATCCCAAAGCGACTGGCATCCTTGCCTCGCGTTGCCGGACCTTATCACAAGGAATGATTTGCGCGTAGCCGGATCGGGACGAACGCGGCTTGTTGGTGTGGCCGGATTTTCTAGGGGGATGCGGACGGATTGGTAATCTGGAGTGCGAGAGCTTGCTCTCGCTTTGCTTCGTGGAGCTTGCTCCACGGTCCTCGTCCGGAAACCGTTGGCCAGGTCAATCAGGCTCGGAGCAAGCTCCGGTCGCCAGAGCGAGAGCAAGCTCTCGCACTCCAGAGATCTATTCCCACCGAGCCCTTTCCCACTCAGCAAAATTCGCAGTCCCGGCAAAACCGCTCAACTCGCCCGCGAAATCGGGTCGATAAAACACTTGATGCCCGGCCATCGGCTGGGAATCGGTCGGGTTCTGGACTTCGGTGGCGTTCCGATTCGGGCGACCGTTCTTTCAGACCAGCGCGAGGTAGAAACGATGCGTCGCGAGTCGAAACTCCGCAAGATCCTGCCTCGGTTCGAGTCGCTTGAAGGGCGCTCGCTCTTGACCACCACGTCGCCGGTGAAGATCGCGGTCATCTCGTCGGGGATCGACGTCAATCCGAGCGACCCGATTCACGTCCTCAGCACGACGCCGTATCTCGACCTGACCGACGCCTACAGCGCGGTCGATGGATCGTCGAATCTCACCAACCTGGCCGACGCCAGTCCGAGCCAGGAAGGTACCCGCGTCCTGATGCAAGTCCTTCAGGGGATCAACGACGCGGTCGCCGCCGGTGGCAGTTCGAACGTCGAGGTCGTGCCGATCCGCGACACGATGTCGGCGAGTTCGGGAGTGCCGATCTTCGCGCTGGCCGGCGCCATCACTCACGCCGCCGACATTGGCGCCAAGGTGATCGACCTGGCCTACACCGCCCCGGCGTCGGGACTGAGTTCCGCGCAGATCCAGGAAATCCAGCAGGCGTTGAGCTACGCGCAATCGCAAGGCGCGGTGGTCGTCGTTCCGTCGGGCGACGGCTTCAACTCGTCGGTCGGTGTGAACCTCGATCAGAACGGGGCGAACCGCGTGCTCTACCCGGCCGAGTTCCACACGTCGAACATGCTGGTCGTCGCCGCGACCGACTCCACGGGCAACCTGGGAAGCCTGGCGAACTGGGGCGCGACGCATGTCGATATCGGAGCACCGACCACGCTGGCGAACCGGGTGACGGGGCTCGCCGCCGGCTATGCGTCGGGCGTCGCCGCCGTCGTCGCCGCCTCCCGGACCGACTGGACCGCCAGCCAGGTTGTCAACCGGATCAAGACCACCGTCCAGCCCTCCGCCGGGCTCGCCGGCAAGGTCACCTCGGGCGGAATGATCAGCCCGGCCCAGGCTCTCTCAGGTATCGCCGGTGCCGCCACTCCCATGACTCCGGGCGACCTTGAAGGGGACCTGAAGTCTGAATTCACCGTCTACGGTAATATCCCCGGGACCGCCGGCTACGGCTTCGCCGCGATCTCCTCGACCCAGGGATATAGCACGGCGGTTCCCACGATCATCAACAACGCCGGGTTCGGCCTCGGTGGCGCGGGAGCCATCCCGGTCCCCGGTAACTTCGCGGGCAACGGAATCACCGAACCGGCTGTCTTCGGGCCGGAATACAACGCCAGCGGCCAGCTCGATGGCAAGTACGACTTCGCCATCCTCACCCAGAACACGCTCGGGCAATATTACGTCAGCACCTTTATCCAGGGGATCGGCCAGGCGGGCGACATCCCGGTCGTCGGCGACTTCACCGGCGATGGCAAGACCGACCTGGCCCTCTACGGCGACCACAACGGCATCTATGACTTTGAGGTCTTCACCGCGGCGTCAGGGTTCAACCCGGCCGCGATGGAAACCCTGACCAACAACGGCTACAGCTTCGGCGGCCCGGGGGCCGTTCCGGTCGTCGGCGACTTCTTTGGCGACGGCAAGGCCGACACCGCGATCTATGAGCCGGAATACAACGCCACCGGCCAGTTCGACGGCAAATACGACTTCGCGGCGCTCGACTCCGGCTCGTTCAACTCGGCCGGGCAATACACCCGGAGCTTGCTCGTCAAGGGGATCGGACAGGTCGGCGATATCCCGATCGTCGGCAACTACGATGGCGACGGCACCTCCGACCTGGCGCTCTACGGGAACCACGGCGGCCAGTACAACTTCCAGGTCCTCGCCTCGTCCACCGGGTTCAACCCGAACGCGATGATCACCTTGAACAACAACGGCTACGGCTTCGGCGGACCCGGCTCGGTCCCGATCTCGGGCGACTTCTTCGGCGACGGTGGAGCGGATATCTCCGTCTATGGCCCGGAATACGCCGCGAACGGTCAGCCCAACGGCTTGTACGACTTCGCCTCGATCGACCTGAAATCCAAGAACGCCCAGGGCGTGCCCACCAAGAGCCTGGTGATTCAGGGATTCGGCGGGCCGACCACCATCCCCGCCTCGGCCCCGCCCGTCGTAAAATGGTACGAAGCCCAGGCCGGCGGCTGAGATCGGTCGCGGAATCAAGGAGCGGGGCGGAACCTGTTTCGTTCTCCGATCAGAATCTGGCGACTCCACAATCGCAACGGGTGTACCCAGATTTTCTGGTGGGGGCTCGGCTCGGTTCGTCCTCTATGCTCTGGAGTGCGAGAGCTTGCTCTCGCTTTGCTTCGTGGAGCTTGCTCCACGGTCCTCCTCCGAAAAAGTTGGCCGAGTCACTCGAGCTCGGAGCAAGC
>JAJYCH010000342.1 GCA_021778575.1 Planctomycetota bacterium | reverse complement strand
TCCTAGTACTACTCCGTAGGAGCATCTGGACAGTAGCGGGCGGCCTTGCTTTACTCGTCGGATGAACCGAACATTCACTCCCACGCTCTCACCCGGCGTCCTCTCCCGCCTCGAAGCCTACGCCGAGGTCTTCCGCGACGACTTTCCCCTGGCCCGCCAGGCCGATTGGTCGCTCGTCTACCTCTGCGGTTTGCTCCAGGACGGCGAGCGCAAGAGCATCGAGCCGCTGGTCGGCCGCGTCGACCTGCCGTCCCAACTCCGGGTCAAGAATCCCGATCAATGCCTCCAGAACTTCGTCAACCAGGCCGACTGGGACGAGCAACCCGTCTGGCGACGCTACCGCGCCCTCATGGCCCGGAGCCTGGCCGACCCCGAGGCCGTCTTCGTCATCGACGACACCACCTTCCCCAAGCAGGGCAAGCACTCCGTCGGCGTCCAGCGTCAGTACTGCGGGGCGTTGGGCAAGAAGGCCAACTGCCAGTCCGCCGTCAGCGTCCATTACGCCGCTCCCAAGGGGCATTGTCCCCTGGCCATGCGGCTCTACCTGCCCGAGTCCTGGCTCGGCGACGCCGACCGCCTGGACAAGGCCGGCGTCCCGCCTTCATCTCGCCGGTTGAAGACCAAGGGGGAGATTGCTCTGGAGTTGCTCGATCAGGTCCGTGGCGAGGGACTGCCCGGCCGGGTCGTGGTGGCCGACGCGGGCTATGGGGTCTCCGAGGCCTTCCGTGACGGCCTCCGCGAGCGGGGCTTGTCCTATGTCGTGGGGGTGACCGGGGACATGGTCGTCTTCACCGAGGAACCTCGCTGGGTCGAGCCGGAGCCCTCGCGGGCCGGCCGCCCTCGGACTCGGCCCCGCCTGGCCGAGGACTCTCCCCGCCCGGCGAGCCTGAAGGATCTGGCCACGCGGCTGCCACGCGAGGAGATGACCTGGCGTCGCGGCACCAAGGCGGACCTGAAGGGCCAGTTCTCCTGGACGAGGGCCTGGCCGGCGCAGGGCTGGGCCACAGGCGATTGCGCCGGGGCCGGGCCGATCTGGCTGCTGATCGAGGAGCAGGCCGACGGGACGATCAAGTATGCCTTCTCGAACCTGCCGGCCGACACGACGAAGGAGCGGGGCGTGTTGCTCTGGCGGAGCCGCTGGCCGGTGGAGCAGGGATATCAGCAGATGAAAGAAGAACTCGGCCTGGATCATTTCGAGGGCCGGTCGTGGCGAGGATTCCACCACCACGCCTGCCTGGTGATGCTGGCCTTCGGGTTCCTGGCATTGGAACGACTGCAGATCGAGCCCATCCCGGTCACACCGGGAAAAAAGGGGCGACCGCGCCGGTGATCACGGTGCCTGGAATTCGCCGGGCGTTGCAGGAGTTGCTGGCCCCGCGTTGTCGTCGCGGCTGTCAAGCTTGTCCGCTCGCCGAATCACTGCCGCCGTAGGCCGTTGACAGGGCAAAATTACTGTTCGCATGCTCCTACGGAGTAGTACTAGGTAGTGTTGACAATCAGGCGAGGAGGACCATGATCGAGGCTAACTGCCAGAATGCCATGTAGTTGCGGGCGGTCTTCTCGTATCGGGTCGCCACCCGCTGGCAGTTCTTGACCTTGTTCAGGAACCTCTCGACCAGATTCCGCTCTTTGTACAAATGCTTATCATACTCACGCGGTTTCTTGCGGTTCGACTTCGGCGGGATCACCGCCTTCGCTCCTCCCGCCTCGATCGCCCCGACCAGCTTGTCACTGTCTTACCCTTTGTCGGCGATCACATGTTCGACCTCGAGTCCCGACACCAACGCCTCCCCCTGGGTCACGTCGGCGACCTGACCGGCCGTGGCGATCAATCTCAACGGGTTGCCCAAGGCATCGACGGCGACATGGATCTTGGTGCTCATCCCCCCACGCGAGCGTCCGAGGGCCTGCTCGCCGCTTTTTTTTGAGCGCCGGCGGAGTGCTGGTGGGCCCGGATGACGGTCGAATTGATCAGCAGATGCTCCAGGTAGGGGTCGTCGCCAAGGGCCTCCATGACCTTGGCCCAGACACCGGACTTGGCCCAGCGATTGAACCGCTGGAAGGTGCTGTTCCACTCGCCGAACCGCTCGGGCAGGTCGCGCCAGCCGGCCCCGGTGCGTGCGATCCAGAGCACCGCGTCAACGAAGAGACGGTTATCCTTGGCGGTGGCGCCAGGAGTATCGGCCCGCCCGGGGAGGAGATGTTCGATGCGAATCCACTGTTCATCCGTCATCTCAAAGCGGCGAGCCATGAGAGACCTCCGTGGGTGTCAGATCCTCCCGGATTACCCGGATGCCCCAGCTTTGACAAGATGATTGTCAACACTACCTAGCGATGAACCGGACATGCTTCGGTCGGGACTGGGAAGAGATTTTCACTCGCCTTGGACCACGCCTCCAAAGGTTTCCCCCGACAACCAGACCCGCGTCCTCATGCGTTGGATGATCGCGGATAAGGCTCTTTCCGACGCGAGACCCGAGAGTTTGATCGACAGGGCTACAAACGGCCCAAGCTTAGGTCGATTGAACGCTTCTCGGTCTAACTGCGAAGTTGCGAGCTCCTCGTGATGGGAGTTTGCGGACCTTGACCAAAGGGTTCACCTCGTTCACTCGTACAGTTTTTATGCACAACTGCATTTGGGTGAAACCCGCCGCCCGCTCCCCCTGGATTGCTCGTCGCAATTGCCTTAACTTAAAATCTTTACGACGAATAATCGGCTCTGATCGTTAGGAAAACGTGTTTGTTGCCTACCTGAAGGTGCGAGTCGTTCTAACTCATTGCCCTGCATAGTCCAAGACTTCATTTTACGCCGAATTCTCCGATCGAAGCTCTGCGAAACTTCTCTTCCCAGTCTATCCCGGCTGAATACATCGTTTCAGTGATGGGAATGATTGCGCAGAATCGCCCTCTTCGACTCAAAAGGATCGTCGTAAGTCATTGTTAAATTACGAACTCATTGGAGCGGGCGACGGGTTACACCCACTGCATTTGAAAAAGCGACTTGCGTTCAGTGAACCTGACAGTGAATCCTTGGATGCAGGTTCACTCAGTGGTCCGGGCTCATCCACGACGACACCGGATCTGGGTTCAGCTACTGGAAGGCCTTCATTACCAAGAGCCATAGCGACGGGGTGGCCTTGAGGTTCATCAAGGTCTCTGTCGAGGGCAAATTCAGCTCGAATCATAACTTGCCTTCGGCCTCGGCCGCCGTCTTGAACGTCACCGTGTTCCCCTGCCTCGTGCGGCGCCTTGCTTCGTGACAGCCGTTGCGGAAAGATGGTTAATCCTGAGCGGCAACCTCTCCCGAGACTAACCTGATGCCTAACAATAGATGAAATATTACGTGCGCGATACCAAAGGTAGGGTGGCCGGGCCGTTCAGCGTTGAAGACATAAAACAGGCGGCCTACGAGGGGAGGATCCTGCCTTCCTGGGAATTAAGCTCGACGCAGGAGAAGTGGACGCTCGCCGCCAAGGTCCCGGACCTATTCCCGTCCGCCGCAATAGCGACGCCGGTCGTACCGGCAGCTGGTTCACACACTGATTCGACTCACGAAGGCTCGCTAGCACTGTTTCTCGACATTTTCAAAGGAGGGGAAACGTGGTTCAAGGACGCGTGGCCCTTGGTTCAAAAGTCACGACTCTGGTGGATCAAGCTGACCCGCCCATGGAATGGATTCATCGTCACTGAGGTCGGCCCGAAGGGCATCTCGAGGGCTCGCTACGATTTCGCGAACAAGCGGCCGGCGAGCGTCTCAGAAGAGGAGTACGAGAAGGAACTCCAGTCGGCTATGGGAAGGCTCGATTGGTACGTCGCGTTCGCGCTTGTAGTGATCGTCGCGGGTGGCATCTGGGCCTTGGCGGACTTCGGGGAGTCGCCCAATCCGACTTCAGGTGTTCTGAAGCTGGCGGCAATCCTGGTAATCCTGATTGCTGGCCACATCTACAAGGCAAAGCGATCCGAGGTTTTCATCGGATACGTCCTCGCCCCGGAAATTGATGCGAAATTTAAGGAATTGAGGGACGCGTTCGGCTCGCTCTCGCGTTGCAGCCGCGTATGGGCCTTGCGCGTGAGGGCGACCGATCTACAGTGGAAATACACCGTGACCGGCCAGATGGGCCACCTGCCCGCCGCAAAATTCGGTCGCGGGTTGCCCAACATCCGCACGAACGTCGTCGTCTGCGGCGTGTCGTTCGACCGATTCGCGATTTACTTCCTTCCGGAGCGGTTCGTGGTCGTCGATGGCGGCCATGTTCGCCTTGTCGCGTACGGCCAACTGGAAATCGGCCACGACCACGTCGATTACCTGCACACGGGCTGGCAGCGATACAGCGACTCGATGGTCGTCGGGCATCGCTGGCTGCACAGCAGGGTCAACGGGCAGCCGGACAGGCGGTACAAGGTGAACTACCAGATCCCCATCCTCCGACTGGGCGTCCTCGCCCTCGGTGTTCCGAGCTCATCGATGGGCCTGATCACGACCGATCCGAATGCGCCGGAGGTCTTCCGACGGAATCTAGCGAGGCTCGAGATCGCGGGGTGATGTGAGACGGGCGGTTCCTTCCCGAGCCGCGAAGTATCGCCCGGTTCGACGGCGACCGCCACGATACGCACTCCAATCGTTCCGTTCCTCCTTCAACCCTCTTGGGTCTGGCCAGCTCGCCTTGTATGATTGGTTGCAAGTTCGCCTTGATGTCGAGCTTTTACCTTTTTCAGGTACCATCCCGATGAGTGAGCAGACCGAATATGCCGGTTTCGAGGCGAGCGAGTTCGCCGAAAATCCCGAACCACGCGTAGCTTGTGTTCTTCTCCTCGACGTATCCGGGTCGATGGATACGGTTGTAGCCGACGCGGGTCAGGATACCGGCGAGATCGTGCAGCGAGACGGCGGGACGTATCGGGTTGTCACAGGGGGAACCACCCGGATCGACCTTCTGAACGAAGGGCTCCGCGCGCTGAAGGAAACGCTCGCCGCGGATACGCTCGCCAGCAAGCGGGCGGAAATTGCGATTGTGACTTTCGGCGGCATCGTGACCGTCGCTCAGGATTTCGTCACGGCCGAGAACTTTCACCCGCCGAATCTGAAGGCAACTGGCGGAACCCCGATGGGGCAAGCGATCTCGACCGGCCTTCAGATGGTCGAACAACGCAAGGCCACTTACCGCACCAACGGCATTTCCTATTACCGGCCGTGGGTGCTCCTCATCACCGACGGCGGCCCGACCGACGAGTGGCAGTCGGCGGCGGCACAAGTCAAGCAAGGCGAAGCCGCCAAGTCGCTCGCATTCTTCTCTGTCGGGGTCGAGGGATCGGACTTCAGCATTTTGGGCCAGATCGCAACGCGGGCACCGATCAAGCTGAAGGGCGTGAATTTCCGGGAGATGTTCCTCTGGCTGTCGTCATCGATGAAGTCGGTCTCCCAGTCGTCGCCCGGCGAAAAGCTTACGGTACAGCCCCCCACCGGCTGGGGCGACATCTGAGCCATGTGGAAACTCGTCTACGGCAGCGTGCGGGGCACGTCCCACGCGACTTCGGGCCAGCCCTGTCAGGATTTCTGCGTAGGAAGTCTCGTCGGTTCGACGCTTGCCGCGGCGTGCTCCGATGGTGCCGGCAGCGCCGAGCTCTCGCACCTCGGCTCTAAGGCGGCCGTCGAGCGCTTCATGGAGGTCGCAGGCCCCTCCGAGTCGGCCCCCGAGCGATCTGCGATCGAGGCCTGGGTGGACGCGGCCCGCGAGAGTGTGCTTGAAGAAGCTGCCACTCAAGGCGTCGTCCCCCGTCAGCTCGCCTGCACGCTGCTGGTGGCGCTCGTGGGAGGCGACTGGG
>JAJYCH010000341.1 GCA_021778575.1 Planctomycetota bacterium | reverse complement strand
GAGCCGGGGGCCGGCGGTGCCCCTCGGAGAACCCAGGTGTCCTTGGTCCCGCCCCCTTGCGAGCTGTTCACGACCAGGCTCCCTCGGGGCAAGGCCACGCGGGTCAACCCGCCGGCCAGGACCTTGATCTCTTCGCCATACAGGATGAACGGACGGAGGTCGACGTGCCGCCCTTCGAGCCGGCCGTCGACGTACGTCGGGTGCTGGCTCAGGGCGATGGTCGGTTGACCGATATAACCGCGCGGGTTGGCTTCGATCTTCCGGGCGAATTCCTCGCGCTGTTCGAGCGTCGAGGCCGGTCCGATCAGCATCCCGTAACCTCCCGAGCCGTCGACCGTCTTGACCACCAGCTTGTCGAGGTTCGCCAGGATGTGCTGCTTCTGCGCCGGGATGGCGGCGCGGAAGGTCTCGACGTTGGCGAGAATCGGGTCTTCGCGGAGATAGTAGCGAATGATGTCGGGGACGAACGGATAGATCCCCTTGTCGTCGGCCACTCCGGTTCCCAGGGCATTCGCCAGGCCGATCTGCCCCGACCGGTACGACGCGATCAGACCGGCGACACCAAGCTGGCTATCGCGACGGAAGGTGAGCGGATCGAGGAAGTCGTCATCGACCCGCCGGTAGATCACGTCGACCCGTTTCGGCCCCTGGGTGGTCCTCATGAAGATCTGGCCGCCATCGAAGAACAGGTCGCGCCCTTCGACGAGTTCGACGCCCATCTGGCGGGCGAGAAAGCTGTGCTCGTAATAGGCCGAGTTATAGACGCCCGGCGTCAGGACGACGATGGTCGGGTCGTCCGAGCCCGGCGGCGCGATGTGGCGGAGCATCGCCAGCAGGTTCGAGGCGTAATCATCGACCGCGCGGACGTTATATTGTTCGAACAGGCCGGGGAAGGCCTGCTTCATCACCTGGCGGTTCTTCAGGACGTAGCTGACGCCGGACGGGGTCCGACCGTTGTCTTCGAGAACCAGGTACTCGCCCGAGGCGTCGCGGATCAGGTCGATCCCCGAGATGTGGATGTAGATATCCTTGGGAACCCGAAGTCCAACGCATTCGCGACGATAGGCCGAGGCTCCGAGGATCATCTCGGGAGGCAAGACGCGATCGCGAAGGATCAGGCGGTCGTGGTAGACGTCGTGAATGAACAGGTTGAGCGCCCGGACTCGCTGCTTGAGTCCGCGCTCGATCCGGTCCCACTCGTCGGCGGCGACGAGTCGAGGGATCGGGTCGAACGGGATGATCCGCTCGACCCCCTGGTCGCGTCCGTAGACGGTGAAAGTGATCCCCTGATGGCGCATCATCAGGTCGGCCGCGCGATGGCGGTGCTCCAGCTCCTCTGACCCGAGCTGGCCGAGCCGGTGATGCAGCGCCGCGTAGTGCGCGCGGGGCCTACCCGGAGCGGCGAACATCTCGTCGTAGCCCGTCAGGGTGTAGCCGTCGAAAAGGCTCGCGCTCGAACCGGAATGCGTCGACACCATGAAGGCCCCGTCACCAGAGGTCTGATCGACCCCGGGTCGCTCCGCTGAGATCCGATGGCCGGGACGGGTGAGCAAATCACGCACCACGACCCAGCCCCAGACGCTAAACCTAATCCAGAACGGGCTTAACCACAAGTAATAATCGGACGATCCCTAACGACTGCCCGAATACCAGGCAAATCGAGCCAATTCGCTCAGAAAGCGGGCAGCCGGCTTGACGGGTCGGGCCGAAGCGATTTCCGAGCCGATCGGAGCAAAATCTTCCAAGCTTGATCGGCCGGCGGCGAATCTACTTCTGTCCACCAATAAAGGAGGTGGGACCATGCGCTACCTGACCGCCGTGCTTTGTCCGCCGCTGGCTCTCGTGCTCTGCCGACGCTGGTTCCAGGCCATTGCCAGCCTGGCTCTCTTCGCCCTGGCGATCGACTGGATCGATAACGGGATCGGGGCGCTGCTCGACTTCTTCCTGATCCTCTGGGCGTTCCGCGTCGTCGGCGAAAGGAACGCCGCCGTCGAAACCCGGGAGTTCGTCCAGACCGTCGAGCCGATCCCGGTCATCCGCTCGTGAATCAAGAATTCAGGAAGCCGCAAACCCCACCATCAATGCGTGGTGGGGCTCGTTGACCCTCACCCGTACTCCATGGAACTTTCTCGTTTCGCCGGGCTTTGATTCAACCGTCGGACAGGCTCGTGCCGATTTTTTTCTTGTTGTCCGAGATTTCTCTCGTGGTGACGTCCAAAAGTCGCGTATCTCCTTTCAGAGGACGAATTTTTCGTCGCCGGGTCGGTCGAGGTCGGCGCTCGAAATCCTTTCTCCTCTGGAATAGGAACTTCCCTCCCTCCTATCCCGTCCGATCCCCCCTTTGCCACCAATCGTCGCTCCGATTCCAAGGCGACCTCGGGAGTTCCGGCCATGTTGGCGACCTCGCTCGTCTTTCTCGTTTCTCTGACAATAGTCGGAGCGGGAGAGGACGTCGCCCGAACGGTTCCGTTGACCGGCGTGGTCGTCGGACCCGAGGGCCGACCCGTCGCCAATGCCGAGGTCTTCGTGTCGAGCGGCGGCCGCGAGAATCGGGCGGGCCTCGTGATTGGCCAGACCCGCTCGGATCGTGACGGTCGGTTTGTCGTCCGGCTGACCGAGCCCTGTTCTTGCGGTGACCGACCGACGGTCTGGGCGGTGGCGGATGGTTCGGTCGTCGGCTCGATTCCGCTCGATGATCGGGCGCTCGATGGCGAGCCGCTCCAGGTTCGACTGGGCTCTCCGGATGGCGCGGCGGTCGTCGTGGCCGGGCCGGATGGTCGGCCGATTGCTCGGGCGCGAATCACCCCTCGGATCATCGCCCGGACCTGTCGGCGGATTCCCGAGCCGGTCGCCAGCCGGCTCGAATGCTGGACCGACGGCGAAGGCCGAGCCGTTCTCGACGGAGTTTTCCCTGAAGAGTTGATCGCCGTCGCGGTCGAAGGCCCCGGCTTCGGCATCCAGGTCCGCGAGTTTCCCACGATCGATGGACTGGCTCCGGTTGGGTCGCGGTCGGTGACCCTGGTCGCCGTCGGCCGGGTGAGCGGGCGGGTGGTCTCGGATGATCCGAAGTCGTTCGGCGGCTTGATGATCCGGGTCGAATCGGCCGACCGTCGCGGCGGTTCGAACAGTGGACTCGCCGAGGTCGTGACCGACCCCGATGGGCGGTTCGTGATCCCCTCGATCGCCTCGGGGGCCTTGACCGTTCGCGTTCAACCGCGCGACGGTTCGCCCGACCTGCCCGCCCGAGCGATCCGCCGGACGCTCGAACCCGGGCGCGAGCTGGCCGTCGAGATCCCGCTCCGCCGTGGGGTTCGGGTCGAAGGGTTCGCGGTCGACGCCATGGATGGGCGGCCGATCGCCGGCGTGACGGTCCTGGTCGTCCCTTCCGGCCCCGCCGAACCGTGCCGGGTCGTGACCGATGCCCGAGGGCGCTATGAAGCGTTTGTCCCGGCCGGACTGGTGACCCACCGGATCGACAAGGTTCCCGAGGCTTATCTCTGCCCTCCCGAATTTCTCGGCCCGAGATCGGTCGAGGTTCCGCCCGCGATCGCCCGGTTCGAATTACCTCGGATCGAACTCCGGCCCGGTCGCGAACTGCGCGGGGTCGTGGTGGACCCGGCCAATCAGCCGGTCGAAGGTGCGACGGTCGAGGCGTCGTGGATGCTGATCGAGGGGCGGGTCCGGGCTCCTCGGTCCGTCAGCACGACCACGAAGCGCGACGGCTCGTTTCTGCTCCGACCGGTCCCGAGCGATTCCGAGCTGAGCCTGAGCGCCCGACTCGGCGATGCCTCGACCGTCCGGATCCTCGCGAACCGGGACGACCAGGCCGCCGCTCTGGAATTGAAACTGACCGAGACCGTGGGGACGGTCGCGTCGGGTCTGGTCCGGACGCTCGACGGCCAGCCGCTGGCGGGGGCCTCGGTCCGGATCTGGTCGATCGCTCGGACTCCGGGCGGGTCGGTCGAGTCGGTCGATCTGCTCCGGTTCGCCGGCTCGGAAACGCTGGTGACCGACGACGAGGGGCGGTACGTCACTCCTCGGCCGATCCGGCCCGACCGCGAATATCAGGTTTTTGCCACGTCCGAGGGGTTCCCTCCCGCCGAGCTTCGTGGTCTCCGGACGTCCCGGACTGGCCCGACCTCGTTTCCTGACCTCTGTCTCGAACGTGACGGGCGACGGGTGGCGATCGAGGGACGGGTTGTCGACCGATCCGGCCGGCCGATCGGCGGGGTCGTCGTCCGGACCTCGGCCGATGGTCCGTGCTGCCGACGGAGCACGACCGACGCTCAAGGGCGGTTCCGCCTCGAAGACATTCCCGACGGCCGACATTACCTGTTCGCCGAACTCGCGGGCTATCGCTACTTCGGCATGGCAACCGACCCGCGACGATCCTCGGTCGAGATCCGGCTGACCCGGAACGACGAACCAGCCCTGGGGTCGATGACCTCCCGGAAGGTCCCGCTGGGTGGGATCAGCCTGGCCCGACGGATTCTCGGGCCTTACGCCGAGAAGGTCGTGACCGCGGGCGATCACCTGACAAGGACCCGGACCCTCGAACTGCTCGCCAGGGTTGATCCGAAGCGGGTTCTCCAGCTTCTCGACACGAAGGTCGTCGACGACGATTTGCTGGCCGATCACCTCCGGCACGCGGCGTCGCGCAGCCCGACCACCGAGACCCCGGCGGATCGTCGGACGATCATCCGGTCGATCCACGACGTCGAGTGGCGCGTCCTGGCCGAACTCGAAGCCGTGGAAAATCTTCCCGAAACGTCGCGAGCACTCCGGCGCGAGTGGGTCGAGACAGCCCTGGCGGACGCCCGGTCGATCACCGATCCGACCCGGCAAGTGACCAGCCTCGCCCGGGTGGCCGATCGGCTCCTCGATCTCGGCCAGTCGGAGCAAGCGGCCCGGCTGGTCGAGGAAATCCGTCCGATCGCCGAATCGCTCGCGCCGGTCGGTTCGTCGGGCCAGGCTCGGGTCGCGTTCGCCGTCTGCCTGGCGCGGATCGATCCGCCGTCGGCGCTCCGGTTGACCGAGTCGATCACCGATCCCGGAGTTTTTGATCGATCGCGGATCGAGATCGCCCGACGACTGGCTCCGGCCCATCCCTCGGAGGCCGCGCGGATTCTCGAATCGCTCCGGGATTCGCGGTCGCTCACTCCGAGCATCCCGGCGTTCTGCCAGATCCTCGGGCCCATCGCGCCGGATCAGGCCCGGCGGTTACTGGCCCGGGCTCGGACCGACGAGCCGTGCCTGGCCGCCTACTCGCTCGGGCTGATGGCCCGTTCGGTCGCCCTGACGGAGAAAAACCAGGCCCGGGCCTGGCTGTCCGAAGCGTTCGACGGCCTGGCCGAGGTCGCCGCCGGGCGGGCGGTCCGGGCGGGACGACGCGATCCGGCCGCCGTGGCCGCGGCGCTCTTGCCGGTCGCCGAGCGGATCGATCCGTCCCTGGTCCCCGAGTTCTTCTGGCGAGCCGTGTCGTTCCATAGCCCGAAAACGGGAACCGAGATCCACGCGGACGCCGTGCTCGCCCTGCTACTGGCTCGCTACGATCGTGACGTCGCGCTCAGCTTCGTCGAACCGCTGGCCGACCGCGCCCTGGCCACGACCGAGACGAACCTGGCCTCGCTCCTCGCCGCGCTGGCGCTGATCGATCCGTTCCGGGCGGTCCGACTGATCGAGCAACTTCCTGAACCCGCCGACCTCACCTATCACCACACCAAGAACGAAGCCCGGCTGACCCTGGCCGCCGCCCTCCTTCGCGCAACCCCCGCCTGCTGGGACGACGCGACTACTCGATTCCTCAGCCTGTCCGCCGCCGCCCG
>JAJYCH010000340.1 GCA_021778575.1 Planctomycetota bacterium | reverse complement strand
AGCCCCACCATGAGTGCGTGGTGGGGCTCGTTGCACTCGACCCACCCTACGAATCGACGTAGGACAATGAGAAAATCAAAGATAACAATGTAGGGTGGGCTCGGCCCACCATTTTATCCACTGACGATTATTTATGACGTCGGTTGACGACAGCTTCACACCGCGAGGTCAACAAAGACGATGATCGACGGGTTGCCGACCGGCGTGTACTGGCCGGTAAACTTGAGGCGGCCGGTGGTTCGGTTGACCTCGAAGACGGCGATGTTGTCGCCTCGCTGGTTGCAGGAATAGAAGAACCGGCCGGTCGGGTCGAAGTTGAAGCTCCGGGGGTAGTTGCCTCGGGTCCACTCCTCGCCGACGTAGGTCAGCTCGCCGGTCGGGCCAACGGTGAAGATCGCGACGCTATCGTGCAAGCGATTTCCGGCGTACAGATATTTGCCGTCGGCCGAGATCAGGATCTCGGAGCAAAAGTTGCTCCCGGCGAAACCGGGGGGCAGCGTTGAAATCGTCTGGCGGGGCGACAGGCGGCCGGTCGAGGCATCGTAGTCGAACCGGACGATTGTCGAGGCCTCTTCCTGAATCGCGTAAAACCAGCGGCCATTGGGGTGAAAGTCAAAGTGGCGCGGTCCATCCCCCGGCGGTAGCGTGACGGCAGCGGGGTCGTTCGGCGTGAGTCTTCCGGTCCGGTCGTCGAACCGGTTCACGAAAATCTGGTCGAGCCCCAGGTCGACGTGCAGGACATATCGGCCCGAGGGGTCGGCTTCGATCATGTGAGCATGCGTCCGATCGTGGCCGCTCAATGCAAAGCTTCCCGGCGGCGCATTCGAGGCCCGGCGCGGGCCGATCTTGCCGGTGTCGATCTTGACGTCCGTCGGTTCTCCCAGTTGGCCATCGGCCAGGATCGGCAGGACGGCCACCGACCCTCCGAAATAGTTGGCGACGAACAGAAACCTACCCGACGGATGGATGCTCAGATAAGTTGGTCCCGCACCGCCCGACCGGACCGAGTTGAGCAGTTCGAGCTGGCCGGTCGTTCGATTGACGGCGAAGGCCGCGATCGACCCGTGCTTGTCGTCGCCGACCCGGTCGGTCTCGTTCGATGAGTAGAGCCGGGTTCCGGCGGCGTTGGCAACCAGACAGCTCGGGCTGGTCCCCAGCTCGAAGATCCCGGCGGGGGTCAACGCTCCGGTGGTTCGATCGACCTGGAACAGGTGGATGCCTCGACCATTGCCGGGCGGAAGATCAACCTGCGTCGGCAGCATGTCGCGCAATGGCGAGCTGAAGGTTCCGACGTAAGCCATTAGCGGCGCCGCCGAGCCCGGTCGTGCTCCCGCCAGGAGCGGTGCCGTGCCCGCCAGCGCGACCGACGATTTCAGGAACGACCGCCGGGAGCTATCGCGTGAAGTCATGAGAGAAAACTACTTCTTGGATCAGAGAAGATTGATAGCGACCAACGATCGAAACACGTTTCATCGGTCCTCGACTGGGTGGGTTCACCAGCATCTCTTGCGTCGAAGACCAGGGTCGCGCAGGCCTCGAAGGGCAGGATTTATCCTGCCGGTCATGCGTCTTCGGCAGGATAAATCCAGCCCTACATCTGTGCAATTCGAGCGTGAACTGTTCCGAGAGAAGTTTGATACCGACCAACGACCTCGCTCTCGGTTACTTCGCTTTCGTGGCGGGCTGATGGAATCCCCGTTCGACGGTGTCCTTGGGGTCGGTCGAGACCGGGCCATCGCGCCAGAGCCAGCGCATCATCTCGGGCATGATCGCACCGCCGAACTTTTGCCCGTGGTTGTTCATGCCCCACGAGTAGTTGACGTCGTATCCTTGCGGCAGCGAATCCGGCCCTAGTCGGTACTGAGAATCGGGGTTGGGAGCCTTGGCGGGTGTCTGCTGGCCGATCACCCGGTCGGAGGTCGCGAGCACCAGCCCTGCCAGACAGAGACCGAACTTCAGAGCGGAAACAATCGCTTTCATTTCGAAAATCCCCACGAACGACGGATGATCGACAGGCTTCCAGGATATTCGCGAGGTCGAGCCGTTGCCAGCGTCCAGACCGGCCATTTGGTGAAGAAGCGGTCGGCTGGGTCGAGACCCCGCAGTTGCGACGTCGTTCGCCGAAAAGCTGGGTCACGACCCAGCCTACGACGACATGGGTCATTTTTTTGACAGAGACAACCTTGAGGCTTCGCGCGTGTCCGACTTTCCAAGTGATCGCGAAACGCTTACGATAAGCGCAGACCTGGGAACGACGACGACCCGGGCGGCTCGACCGAACGGCGCAAGGACCCCGTGATGCAGATTATCCTGGCGAATCCCCGAGGCTTCTGTGCCGGTGTGAACATGGCGATCGAGAGCCTGGAACGCTCGCTCGACTTCTTTGGGGCTCCGGTCTTCGTTTATCACGAGATCGTCCACAACAAATATGTGGTCGAGCGATTCAAGAGCCGGGGGGTGGTCTTCGTCGAGTCGATCGCCGACGTTCCCGAGGGTTCTCCCCTGCTCTACAGCGCCCACGGCGTCTCGCCGCAGATTCGCGAGGAGTCGCGTGCCCGAAATCTCCGGGCGATCGATGCCACTTGCCCGCTGGTGACGAAGGTCCACCTCGAAGCCGTCAAGTATGCCCGCGAAGGCTATACGATCATCCTGATCGGTCACGAAGGACACGACGAGGTGATCGGCACGATGGGCGAAGCCCCCGAACGGATGATCCTGGTCGAGACCGCCGAGGATGTCAAGAACCTCGAACTTCCCGAATCCACGCCCGTTGCCTATCTAACCCAGACAACCCTGAGTGTGGACGATGCCAATATTGTGATCGCCGCCCTACGGCAGAAGTTTCCCCAGATTGCCAATCCCCCCAAGGACGACATCTGCTACGCGACCCAGAACCGTCAGGAGGCGATTCGCGAGCTGGCGGGGCGGGCCGACGTGGTTCTGGTCCTGGGCAGTCAAAACAGCTCGAACAGCAAGCGGCTGGCCGAGATCGCCCAGTCATTCGGGCCGAATTCTTACCTGATCGATGGCGTCTCCGACCTCAAGCCGTCCTGGTTTGATGGTTCGGAGACCGTCTTGATCACCGCCGGCGCGAGTGCTCCCGAGGACGTGGTCCAGGAGTGCATTGCTTATCTTCGGACCCAGTTCGGAGCGACGATCCGCGAGGAGTGGGTCCGCGAGGAGAGCGTCCACTTCCCGTTGCCCAAGTCGCTCCGCGAGCTCTTGCCGCCGACGGCGAACGCGGGATCAGGGACCGCCCTGCGGTCCTGACTTGCGGATCATGTCCTCCCAGCCGTCCTCGGAGCGGGACGGCATCATGTCATTCGCCCGATCCGCCAGGGCCATCTCCCGGAGCCTGTTGACGCAGCAACGCGCCGCGAGCAGGGACATGATCGTCACCTGAACGAGAACGATGACAAAGAGCACGTGCCACGACAAGTAGAGCATGAGCGTGCCGGGGTTGAGGAACGGTACTCTCCGGAGTGGCCAGATCGGCGTCGACCAGTCGGTGAAGGAGATGAAGAACATGAACCAGACCATCGCGCCGGTCGTGGTCAGCGATCGTGCCGATCGCGACATCTCGGTCGCCTTCGGCTGACCGAGCTGGCTCGCGATATCGGCGGCGAGCGAGACAGTGAGCGCGAATTCGGACCAGGCCATGACGCGGGTTAGCGAATTGAGAAACCACTCGTGGCCGATCTTGCCGTCATAGAGGCCGAGGACCGAGGCATTATCCATCGTCCAGATGATGGCATCGGTCAGGTTGAACATCAGCAGGATGCCCGACCGTTTCTGCCAGTTCGCGTCAGGCCAGGGGCCACAGATCATCAGGGTTCCGAGCAAGGCTCCCAACGAGATGATTGCCCCGGTGATCAGTTCAAAGTGGGGGATTCCGAGCTGACCTGCGAGCCCCGGCCCGCGCCGGAACGCGAGCAAGAGTTCGCCGATTGTGTGCAGGCTGAGCAAGGCGAGTGAAAGCCCGATCAACCCGAAACCGATCCGGAAGCGCTGGAGGCGAATCCGGAGCTTTGCTCGTTCTTCAAGCGGGTCGACCCACTGATCGGCGGGCCATTCGGGAAAATCCTGGCCCGAGTTGGCGTTCAGATTCATAGTTGGTCCGGCTCGCGCATGAGGTCGCAAAACGGGCTGAATTCGATTCCACGTACATTATAGACCAGACCACCCGCACTCGCCAACCTGATCGGGGTCGTGGGCGCTCCAGGTCTCTTCGGAGCTATCGGCTTGCGGCTTGCCGTGCTGTCCGTCATAGATAGTGGAGTTGACAACCCATCCCGAACGGCGAGGCGAGGACGCTGATCATGGTCATCTCCGACCGACCGATGACTCGCCGGGGCTGGTTCGCTGTGGTTGGCGTTGCGGCGGTCTGCGGTTCCGGCCTGGTTTCGGTCATTTATCTTCGCGAGCGCTGGGCTCTTGAGGCGGAACAAGCTCGGGTCACGTTTGGGACTGGCCCGATTGATCCGTTCCTGAAGTTCCGGATGCCCGGAATCAGTCGCCCGCCGGTCGTCAGCGCCGCACGTTCGACACTCTTGCCGGAGGACCAGGTGATCGGACTGGTCGTGGCGGGTCGAGCCCGGGCGTATCGGCTCGACGCTTTGCGCGACCGATCGCGGCACATCGTCAACGACCTGATCGGCGAGGTTCCGGTCTCGGTCACTTTTTGCGACCTGGATGAATGCGTCCGGACCTATCAAGGCCGGTCGGGACAAGGTCCGCTCGATGTTTCGGTCGGCGGGCTCTGGCAAGGTCGCCAGTTGATTCTCGAGGTCGAGGGCTCGCTCTACTACCAGAGATCGGGCGACGCCTTCGCGCCCGGTCCCGCCGGCTCGAAGCTCTCGCTGCAACCAATCGAGCCAACCTTGACGAGCTGGTCGTCGTGGCAGCGCGACCATCCCGATACCGAGGTTTATGAAGGGATTCGCTGAGCCGTCGGGAAGCGAACGGCAGATCCGACGACCGACGAAACGAACCAAGGAACGCCGATCGAACTCTCGGATTCGATCGACGTTCCTCGGTCAATTTCCATCCCCATGGCTTGATCAGTAACTATCAGCCGAGATGGTTTCGTTGCCGGCGCGGGTGCCGATCGCCCACCAGCTCGCGGTGGAGATGGTATCCTTGACGAACCGGACCGACCCGTCGGCCATCAGGACGTTGACACCGCCAGGGTGCTTGCTCGACACGTCGGGTGCTCCGGCGTCATTGATCCCGGAGTTGTTGGCGTCGTCGCAGCTCCACTTGTTCGGGGTCATGATGTGGTTGTAGGAGCCATTTTCATAATGGCCGTCCCACCAGTATTCCCCTTCCGAGATCGACCCGCTGGTGGCGAAGTTACCGTTCGGAAGGTAAGGGTTCTGGGCCACGCAGAGCAAGTAATAGGGCTGCGGCTGGCCGCCGGTTCCGGCGGTCAACGGTACGCTCATGACGGCCGAGGTGGGCCGGTTGGGGTCGTAGCCATTGAAGCTCGATCCGATCCCCTTGACCTTCTCGCTGTACATTGCCGTGTTACTCAGCCCATCGGTGATGTCGCGGAAACCGACGGGGCTGCATTTCTGTACCGAGGCGAAAAGACCATTGAACGAGGCGACGGTGTCGTTGGCGAACAGCGATTCCGGACCGGTCCCCGCGTTCCCGGCGTAGTTCAGGTGCCCGTATTTATTGGTCAGTCGGTCCGAATCGCTCGGGCAAAGCAGGAAGTTGAGCTTCATCAGTTGGACGGTGAGACATTGACCGCTATTGCCGCCACCGGGATTGGCTCCGCTGATATTCGTGTTAAAGTTAATATTGCTGAACAGGGCGTTCTGT
>JAJYCH010000339.1 GCA_021778575.1 Planctomycetota bacterium | reverse complement strand
GACGACGCGGGCTGCGACCTCGCGGGCGGCCAGGTCGGCGTCGCGACCGGCGTCCCAGGCGGCGCCGGTCCGCTGGGCGGCGTCGGCGGCGTAGCGGAGTTGCTCGGTCTCGCGACGATTGGCGGCGTTGGCCACGCGGATCTCGTCGAGCCGGGTCTGGAACGACTCGCGACGGAGCCGGTCGTCGCGGGCGATCATCGGCTCGGCCTTGTCGCTGACGGTGATCGTCCGGGCGTCGGACCAGGTCTGGTTCGGCCCTTTCGGAGCGGGTCGGTTATCGGTCACGAGCACGCGATAGGCCACCGAATCGCCCGGCTGAAGCGCCAGCTCGCGGAGCGCCAGCGAGGCCACGCCCCGGGCGATCGGGCTGCCCAGACCGTCGAGCTTCAAGCTGGTCTTGCCCGCCTGGGTCTCGGCTTCCGACCCGCCTCGGCGGATCTCGTAATGGATCTCGGCCGTCGCGACCCCGAAGTCATCGCGAGCGGCGATTCCGAGCTGGAGCACGTCATCGGGGCGGCCCTCACTTTTCGACGGCGGCCCCTGGAGCGCCAGGGTCGGCGGCGCGTCGGGCTTGACGGTGATCTGACGGGTCTGCGATGGGCCATCCAGACCAGCGTGCAAGACGCTCTCGCGCAAGGTCAGAACGAACGGACCGGACGCCTCGGCCTCGACCGGGATGCTCATATGCTTGCCGTCGCCGGGCGGCGGCGAGTCGATCGTCCTGGTCCCACCCGACGCCAAGCTGGGCCAGACCAGCGTGAATTCGCGGAACGGGCTGCACGAATAGAACGTGAGGACAACGCGGCTTCCCTCAATCGCCTCGATCCGCGCGGGGTCCTTGGCGTTCGCCGGGGGAAGTTTGGTGTAGGACGGCGGCTCGATCCGGGCGGTGAACTCGCAAGGCTCGGGGGGCGAGACCGCCGAGACCCGGAAATCCCGGCTCCGCGCCACGGTCGTCGAGACCCGGTATCGGCAAGCGTCAGCCACTGGCGGCAAGGTTGCCTCGAAGACTGGGCGGCCAGTCGCTTCGGGCGAACTCTTGACGGTCATCGCGATCGGGAACCACGATCCCCGTTCGTCGGTCCATTCCAGGGTCGCGGTTTCCGGGGCGTGGAGCGAGCCGAACCGAGGCGTCAGGCGAGCCTCGACCGGAAACTCGGTGCCGATCGCGACGACCTTGTCGCCCGGCGTGACCTCAATGGTGAACCAGCCGATCCGCTCAAGTTCGAGCCAGGGAGCCAGGAACCGGAGGCTCAGCGTCGCGAACGGGTCGGGCCGGGCGAAGCTTGGAGCCGCCACGAGCCCGACGCTCGCCAGCCCGACCGCCAGCCAGCGGAATGGCTTGCCCGATCCCTTGACGCGTTTCGGGTCGAATCCGCCGATCTGCCCCGCCGCATCTTCAGCCAGGGCAGCCACCAGCGCCGGCGACCCGTTGGCCGGGCTCGACCGATCGAGCAGCGCGATCGATCCGGTCAGACGTTCACCAAGTTTCGGGTCGGCCCGCTCGGCCACCGCCGCCAGGTCGAGCCAGCGCGTTTTCCGGAGCCAGGGCCGGAGCACGACCAGACCCACCAGCAACCCCAGGTCGAGAACCCAGACCGACCAGATCCCCCACCGGACAGCCTCGGGCAAATTCCACGAGAAATCGGCCGCCATCCCCAGGACCGCGCCCAGCGAGCCCACCAGGGCGACCAACCCCAAACCCTTGACCGACCGGGCCGTTCGGAGCCGGAGGTCGACCCGACGCAGCGCCCGGCGGATCGACGGTGCCGGTTCCGAATCCCGCCCGGTCGAGGCCAACGACGAGACTGAGGTTGCCGTCTGGGTCATGGTCAGTGGTCCTGTTCCGGTCCGAGGAGCGCCGAAAGTCCGACGAATCCCACGGATCAGCATCCACTTTCCACGCCCGACTGGCAACCGAGAACCGCCCGGGGCCGATCGTCGGTCAATACTGATCGGCGCTGATGATCTCACCGCCGGCCTTGGTGGCGAGCGCTCCCCAGGTCGTCAGAGAGATCGAGTCCTTGATGAACTTGACCGAGCCGTCGAGGAAACTGACGTTCACGCCGCCGGGATGGAACGACTGGGCGTTCATCATCGTGACGTCGTCGTTGCCGGGCGCGGGCTCGTTGTACTTCGCGGAATTGTACTGGGGATAAAAGCACGCCGGCTTGTTCGGAGCCAGGAGGTGGCTGTAGCCGCCGCCGACGCCCGCGAGGTTGCAATACCAGGCCATCCCTTTCTGGTCCCAGGTCGCCTGGGAATTGATGTTTGGCTGGCAATTGCTGGCGACCTGCTGGAGAACCTGCGCGACGGTCTGATACGCCCCGTTGGGAGCCGGCCAGTACGATCCCGGGGTCCGGCTGTAGGCCATCGTCCCGGTCCAGACCGCCTGGCGACCGGTGCCGACATTACGTCCCTTGACCCACTCGGAGTGGCTCGCGGTGTTCGAGGTTCCGTCGAGAACCGAGGCGATCGTCGTCGGGCCGCCTTTGGCGGTATCGTTCATCCGCCAGGTGGGTCCGTCGTACGCGAGACCGTTGAAAGTAATCGACAGGCCCAGGTTGTTGCCGTAATTGGTCTGGCCAACCTTGAAACCAAGGGTCGTGAAGTTGGGGTCATTGCCGTCGGACGGACAGTTGAACGAGTTGATCGTCGTGCAGATGGCCGTCGTATTGATCCCGGGCTGTTTCAAGCTCATACCATAGTAGGTCTGATTGAGCGAGTTGTAGACGTTCGTCTGCTCCATGAACGGAAGCAGTCGAGCCTTGGCCGAGAAATCGTTGTCCTTGCCGTCGCCGGGATCGTCGGATCCGGTGGGCGGGAAGCAGCCATTGCTGCTTTCATAATTGGCGAGTGCCAGCCCCAGTTGCTTGAGGTTGTTGGTACACTGCATCCGCCGGGCCGCTTCGCGAGCCGCCTGCACGGCGGGCAATAACAAGGCAATCAAGACGGCAATGATGGCGATCACCACCAGCAGTTCGATCAAGGTAAATCCACGGCGTTTCAAGAGAGAAGCTCCAGGTCACGAGAGTGGCATCCAGAGGTTCGCGCGAGCGAGTAGCTCAAGATGCGTAAAGAAATCGAGGAAACACTCTTGTAAAGAAATCTAGAGAATCTCTTACGAACCCCCGATCAAGTTTCCATGAAGCTTGACCGAGACACCCATCCCCGCAATCGCGACCGATCGACCTTGCACAACGAGCCTCAATCGGGTTCATTAGTCCAGGTGGGAATGCCCTCCGGATGGTCCGAAACTGAGGGAGCCGACAATGGGGCTCGATGGCGTTGAACTGATCATCGAGATGGAAGAGACCTTCGGGATCAAGATCGACGACCGCGACGCCGAGCCAATCGGCACCGTCGGCCAGGCTTACCAGTACATCCTCGGTAAGCTCACGCTCTGCCCGGCCGCCCTGTGCGAGAAATCGGGCGTCACGCCGGCCTGGCATCCCGAGGAAGTCTGGGTCATCCTCCGCAACCTGATCTCCGAACAGTTGGGCGTGCCGAAGGATCAGGTCACGGCAGAGAAGCATTTTGTTCATGATTTCGGGATGGATTGAGTCAAGACCGCGAAGGAACGCCCATGGCCAGCATGCCTCTGTTTGACCTCCGCGATGAGCCGGCGATCTGTTCGGTCTCGCAGTTGACTGCGCGGATCAAGAACGTTCTGGAAACCGATTTTTCCGACGTGGCGCTCGTGGGCGAGGTCTCGAATCTGGCTCGACCACGCTCGCGACATGTTTATCTGAGCTTGAAAGACGAATCAGCACAGATCAAGGCGGTCATCTGGAAAAGCGTCGCGTCACGATTGCCGTTTGATCTCGCCGACGGACTGTCGGTCCGGGTCTGGGGCGAGCTGTCGGTCTATGCCCCTCGGGGGGATTATCAGGTCTCGATTCGTCGGATCGAACCCGAAGGCATCGGCGCACTCGAACTGGCATTCCGGCAGCGGTTCGAGAAGCTCAAGGCCGAAGGACTGTTCGATCCCGATCGGAAGCGGCCGTTGCCTCGGTTCCCCCGGCGGATCGTGGTCGTGACCAGCCCGACCGGCGCGGCGATCCGCGACTTCTTGCAGGTGACCGGGCGGCGGTGGTCGGCGACCGAGATCCTGATCGCTCCGGCCAAGATGCAAGGTGCCGGCTCCGCCCAGGAAGTCGCCCGCGCGATCGAGCTGGCCAACCGGGTCGATGGGGCCGACCTGATCGTCGTGACCCGGGGCGGCGGGAGCCTGGAAGATCTGTGGACATTCAACGAAGAGGTCGTGGCTCGCGCGATCGCCGGTTCAAGCCTGCCCGTGGTCTCGGCGATCGGTCACGAGGTTGACGTCACCCTGGCCGACCACGCGGCCGACTTCCGCGCTCTGACTCCGAGCGAGGCGGGCGAGCGCGTCGTGCCCGACGCCCGCGAGGTTCGCCAGGCGCTCGACCGGCTCCAGACCCGGCTCCTCCGTGATGCTCGCGACCGATTGGCCGACGCTCGCCAGGGGCTCGACGATCTCTCCACCGGGCTCGATCGTGGGCTCCGTCGCCAGGTCGATGATCGTCGCCACCGGGTTGCCCGGCTGGCCGGCAAGCTCGAAGCGCTCAGCCCGCTGGCCGTGCTCGCCCGAGGCTACGCCCTCGCCTTGATTCCCGGTGAAACCAGGCCGTTGACCAACGCCAACCAGGTTCAGCCCGGCGATTCGATCGAGGTCCGCCTGGCCGATGGCTCGATCGTGGCCACGGTCGAAACGATTCGCACAAACTCTTGATTGTGGATATCAGCTTACCAACAGAAAAACAGGTGAAATCATGAGCGAACCGGTACAGTTTGAAGATGCCGTTGACGAACTCGAGCGAATTGTCGACGAACTGGAACGAGGCCGTCCCGCCTTGAGCCTGGCACTCGAACGGTATGAGCAGGGTGTCAAGCTCATCGGCCAGTGCCAGAAATTGCTCGACCAGGCCGAACGATCGGTGACGCTCTTGACCGGAGTGGACGACGCCGGCCAGCCAATCACCGGACCGTTCGACTCAGCGGCAACCACCGTCGACGGTCGTTCGGGATAATCCCGCATAGCAACAAGACTCCTCAAGGCGGCGGAACTTTGACCAGTCGCCTTGAGGAGTCATTTGCTGCCAAACGATCAGTAGCCGCTGGTTCCCATGGTTCCCGTTCCCGTGGTGGTTCCGGTGCCGGTGCTGGAGGATGAGAAACTGGAGGCGAGGAGATAATTATCGATCGATGTGGCGTTGTAGGATGCCGCGATCGCGTTATCCACGGCCTGGAACAGCAAGGGGAGATCCGCTTGCGCGATTGTTCCACTGGTTCCCGCCGCCCTGACCAGGTTGGTCAGTTCCGTGGCGAGAGTGCCCGCCGCCGATCCCGTCAACGAAGCTTGGAGCGGCCCGAGGTCCGAGGAGTCGGATGTCGAGGACAGCTCGGTCGTCAACGCATCGGACAAGGTCTGGACCTGGATGCCGATCGTCGCATTGACGCTCGCGACTGTTCCCGTGGGTGAGGTAGTCCCGCTACTGGTGGTCGAACTGACCAGAGTCGTCTCCGCCTGACGGATCGCCGTGGCGAACGTGGAATACGCCGTGTTCTGCGCGGTGGCCACCTTGGTCAGGTCGATTGACGAACTGCTTGAACCGCTGGACGTGGTCGAGACCTCCTGACCCGTCGCGTAGTAGTAGACGTTGACGGCGGTGGCGGAATACGACTGGCTCATCTCACTTTCGATCGTCGAGATCAGCAGGGGAATCGACGATTCCGCAACCGCTCCGGTCGAACTTCCCGCCGTCGCGACGCTGAGCAGCGAATTCATCTGGGTGGCCAGACTCCCTGAGGTCCCG
>JAJYCH010000338.1 GCA_021778575.1 Planctomycetota bacterium | reverse complement strand
AAAGCCAATCGAGATCAGAGCAAGACCATCGAGGCGGGCTCTGGCACACCTTGACCTTGGATGGTAATCGAGCCATCATTCAATGAAGTGATAGGAATGTTATTAGAAAAAGGATCCGAAAGACTGGAAGCCGGATAGCCGACGAGACTGACCGCATACGTGCCAGCCGCGGCATTGCCCGCGACATCGAACAGGAGATGCCCTAGCCCCACGGTTTGACCCGACGCGACCGTCGTTCCGGAGTCGATGAACGAGTCGAGATCCGAAGCCATGATGTCCTGTCCCGTGACGACGGTCCCAATACTTGGGCCTGACAGCCCGAGACTACCAAAGATGTAGGGGGATGGCGATGTGCCCGTCGTGACGTCTTGGAACGTGATTGCCGTATTACCCACGGTGAGTTCGAAACTAAAACCGCCTATCGTGACGGAGGTTGGTCCCGTATTCGTGAAGAGGATGTCAAGTGAAGCGCCAGTGGCTCCCGCGCTGTAGATCACATCTTGCACGTTGAACACGAAATCGGCCGATGCGGATCGGGGAGCGAACGTCGCGAGGCAGATGGCGATCAGAGGCAACACGCGGCAAAGGTGAGAGGCGTGCCTATCAATTCCTCGGGTCATTGATCATTCCTCGGATTTGGAGATCGTGGGTCGTGGGTGTCGGAAAAGGACGATGGCCGCGTGCCCCGAATTAAGGACACGCGGCCGGTTGCGTGGTTGGTCTCGCGGCCGATCAGAGTTTCTTGCCTGTCCGGCTCCGGGCGATCTTTACGTCGTTGATATCAACGATCCCATCGCCATTCAGGTCGGCGAAGACATTATAGGGCATGGCTGTTGCGGCGTAGACGCCGACAAAGTCGGCCGAGGACACCACTCCATCGCCATTGAAGTCGCCGTAAAGCACCTTGAAGTTCTGGGCGAACCCGGAACCAGAAAATAGCGGATTGCCCGCCGAGTCCTTCAACGCAACGGAGCCGGCCCCAGCCAGGTTGGTCGCAAAGGCACCGAGAGTGATCGGCGTGAACGCGAAGCTGAGCGTATTCGTGCCAAGACCGCTCAGGGACGTGGCCGAGAGCCCCGAGAGGCTACCAAGGTTACCGGTCGCGATCGGCTCGCTGAAGACGACCTGAACGCCGGTGATTTGCCAGGGGAGGTCCAACCGCGACGAGCCGATGATATTATAGGACTGCGAACCGAACAGCACGCGATACTCAACGACGGTCGGCGCGATCCCATTGACAACCAGGTTTTTGTTGACACCGAGTGAACCGGTCGAGCCCGGCGAAGGCAACGTGTTGCTGGCGAAGTTGCCGTTGGCATCCTTGAGCGTGCCAACCAGCGCCGAGGTCGAAGCGAAATCAAGGTTCGAGCTACTGTCGCCTGCGGCAACCGTATAAGAAAAGCTCAAGACGTTCGTACCGCTGCCGCCGGTGTAGGTGGCTGTGCCGCCCGAGTTGAGTGCCAAGGTCGGAGTACCGGTTACGACGACCGTGCTGCCGAATGTCACGTTGACGTTGATGGTCGCCCCGACTCCGTAGATCCCGTTGGGAGTCGTCGAGGAGACATTTGTCACCGAGTCGGACTGCGTCAGGATCTCGAAGAGACCCCGACCATGAGTGGCGATTCCCAACGTGTCGTATGTCGTGTTCAGATCCAACTGCAAGACCTGCACGGGCGGTAGCCCCGTGCCCAGGGGACTCCAGGAGACACCCAGGTTGGTCGTGACATAGACGCCGGTATCGTTGCCGATATAGAGAGTGTTGGCCTTGTTCGTATCGATCTGGAGCGACCACGTTGGCAGATTGGGCAGGTTGCCGCTGATGTTGGTCCAACTGACTCCACCGTTGGTCGTCCGCCAGACATGCCCAGGATTGCTGGCGAACGTCGAGGTCACGGCATAAGCGATCTGGTCGTTGGTGGGATCGATCTGAATTTCATTGACGCGACCGGCACCAGACGGCAGACTTCTCGTACTCCAGGTTGTCCCGCCGTCGGTGCTCACGCGAATCAGCGAAGACGAAGCGAAGTAGCCGCCATTCGCGGCGTAAATGGTGTTGCCGCCGTTGGTGCTGGAAATGGCAACCGCGTCGCCCGGGTTACCGGTGGTCCAGCCCGACTTTCCGGCTGTCAGGTCCGTCCAGGACGTGCCACCATTTGTCGAAATGTAAAGATCTGAAGATCCGAGGAGCAGTCGCTGGTCATTGTTGGGATCGAGAGCGAAAGGCGGATAAAAATTCGTGCTCTGCGAGGGGTCTGGGCCGCCCAGCGGACCCGTATCACTGGGAGGTCCATTCTCGTTCGCCCCGGTCGAGGGAAGACCGCTCGTGGCACCGGACCAGGTCACTCCGGCATTGGTCGATTTGCGGAAATAATTCGCCGCGCCGAAGCTGCCGATCGGCGAGACGCGATAGACCAGGTTGGGATTTTGCTTGCTGAATTGCACCGTGCCGCCGTCGCCGCCATCGGTCAAGGTCCAGCCGACCGTGTCGGTGAATCGTTCGGTGCCGTTATCCTGGCTCCCGCCCAACGCAAGGGCCGGATTGACAGGGCTCAGAGCGATCCCCTCGAACTGGATGGTATTGAGTGTCGTATTGAGATCGGTCCATTGGATGCTGGACGTGGTCGCGTTGTCCAGCCGCCAGATGCCTCCATCATTGCCGTCGAGCAACTGACCGCCAAGCGTGAACGCCACCGCGTGATGGTCGGCGTGCGGACCATTTGAACCATTCGCGCTGGAACTCCGGGCAATCGACGACCAACTGACACCGCTATTGGTCGATTCGAGGACGGCGTTGGTCGTCCCTGCCGATCCGCTCACAAAGACATTTGCCGGGTTAGTGGGGCTGACGGCCAACCACTGGTCGTACCAACCCTGACCACCCATGTAGTTCAAAGTCGCGTTCGAAGACGGGTTTGAAATCAGCGTATTCCAGGTCGCCCCGCCGTTGTCACTCCGTGTGACCAGGAAAACACCGGCCGAGGTGGTACTCGTACTACCGGCGATCGTAGTATAGACGACCTGAGGGTTGGATGGCGCCACGGCGATCGAGATTCGACCGTAGTTCGTGTTCGGAACGCCCAGGTTGAGCATATTCCAGGTCGTTCCCGAGTCGGTCGACTCGTAAACCCCGTTGTTGCTGCTGCCGTAGTAGGAACCGATCGCCATGTAAACAATGCTGGGAGTGGCTGGATTCACCGCCACATCGGAATAGGCGTCAAAGGTATCGATCGACGCCGTCGTGTTGGTCCAGGTCACTCCCCCGTCAATCGATTTGTAGATCCCGGTCCCGGAACTGAAAGCCTTGTTGTTTCCAACGTTGGCCATTGCGGCATAGACAATGTCCGGATTCGTCGGGTCGACGGCGATCTTCGAGGTCGTGAGACCCGCCGTGGCGAAGATGTTGCTGGGCCCTTGCGAAAGCGACCAGGTCGCACCGGCGTCGGTCGACCTGAGAATTCCCACCCCATAATTGGAGTCCGCAGAATTGTTGGCCTCGCCCGTCCCGGCATAAAGGATATTCGCGTTGCTGGGAGCGACAGCGATCGCTCCCATCGACAGCGTGACCTGGCCGTCCGTCATGGGTATCCAACTGGCACCGGCATTCGTTGTCTTCCAGACGCCTCCGCCAGCCGAGGAGATATAGTAGGTACTGGCGTCTGTCGGACTGGTCGCGATTCCGGTGATCCGGCCCGAGACCGGTTGATTACCCAAGGTCTGACCATTGGTGATCGGAGCAGGACCCAGGGCTGTCCATGACGATGTCGTCAACGGAAAATTTGCCGATAATAAAGTTCGATTTTCCAGCTCCATCTCCGAAGCCAGGCGCAAATCGAAGTTCGCCCCGCGACGTTGACGCGCCTTGGATTTGGCCGAACGCTTCAGGAAACCGCGGACGACGGCCAGATCGTTGTAAATCATGAATTCCTCATCACCTCAGAGTTGAAAATAGATTGGTCAATCTGTTTCCGCGCATACTCATCCATCGTTCTTGCAAAACATCTCGAACCGACCCACGACCATCCGGCTCGTCCAGACGAGTCCGACCGGTTGGCAAGCCGACCGAGAGGCTCAATCCATCCTCACAAAGCAACGACGAGACCTTTCAATCGATCATCGTTCTGAACGAGCGAAGTGACTCGTGACGGGAGCCAAGAAGTGGCTCGAAACAAGATAGGCAAAGAGCGATCATGCCTGCAAGCAAACTTCCGAGACAGTTTTCTTTCTCGCGAATAACATCCTATTCCCGAGACCAGATCGGAGTTCTCTAAACAAATATTTATATCAATGAAATTATAAATCTAATTCCACAATATAGCCACCTGGATTGAGAGATCTCTACTGATAGTCCACCCAAGGGCCCAACGCCATCAATGTTGACAAAAAACATCATGGTCGCGATTCAGCAACGCAAGACAAAGGACCCCAAACGCTCAAGGACCGCCAAATTGAACAGGAATCGCCCACCAAAACATGCCAAGGATGAGCAATGCTGACTCGCTAACCGGCAGCTTTAATTCTAATAATGCCAGAAACCCGGCTATCACCGGAAATCATAGGCCGCATTAAGCCGCCGCTGGACTTCGGTCGTCAGATCGTGAATTCGTGAGTGCTCCAAGTGTCAGAAAGGCTCATGATGGATTTCAGGGTGATGGACCTGATTGCCCGAAATTGCAATCGAAGAGGAAGAATTTACCTCCAAGACGCCAGGAAAACGCAGAGGAGAAAAACTCAGTCGGAATCAGGGAATTCGCTGTCCTGACTTTCCCTCTTTTCTGTCTCCGCGAGTCTGGCGTCTTGGGGATAAATTCCGACGATTTCGCCCGGATTCTTTCACCAACCCGGAGTCCATCAAGAGCCGTCAGAAATTTCACCGCCGAATCGTTCTTTCGCAACAAAACGAACGAAAACCCGGTCGTCTTATTGACGGGTCCTTCTGACGGAAGGCATTTCGTAACGGTGCGGTTTGACGGCCGCCACGATTTCCGAAGCAGATCCGGGATTCGCACCCAGAGAGTGTGCTCACGTGATCCTCAGAAGCGTCGGAGGCGACGACAACTTCGTCGCCAGAGACCTCGCCGATGCCGGCAAGCAATTCATCGCGGCCAAAGGAACAACGGCCACCATGGCAAAGTCAATCGAAGGAGAACTCCCCGAAGGGCTCAAGGCCATCAAGCCAAGACGGGCCGGGCCAAATGTCGAGACCGCCTGGATCAGCGATCCCTTCCTCCGGCCCGCCGCTATCTTGAAGGGGGGGTGAATTGATTGAGCACAAGGATTGAAGGGAGGAGGAGGTCGAGGGACAGGATTGTTTGTCGTAAAACTTCGGTGAACCCATTATCTCTCTTTTATCGGCATTCGATATTTCAATTTCCTAAACATCAGAAACGGCCCCCGTTCTCTAATCCGTCCGCTTATCAACCCCGAAAGTGGCTTTTGGCGAATTGGACATGGATCGCCCCCTCAATAACGATTAGAATGTCCCTAGCTCATCAAAACGACAACTACCCTGTTGCGACCCAGTAAACGAGCGTCGGAGTCTTCCGGAATAGTATCGTGTTAAACAAAATATCGATCAGTAATTTTCGTTCTTGCTATGATACACATCTTGAATTTAACCACAGAGTCAGCGCGCTCTCAGGGAAAAATGGAGCAGGAAAGTCTAACATCCTGAAGGCCATTCAGTGGCTTTCCTCAGCAGTTTCCGCCGAAGGTATTCGGACCACGGCGGCAGGGAATATGGACGAAGATTCGGATGAAATCTCATTTGATATAAACCTTAAATTGGATCTCAACTATCACTATCGCCTGATCGCTCCGAAATCGGGCAGAATGTCTCCCGGT
>JAJYCH010000337.1 GCA_021778575.1 Planctomycetota bacterium | reverse complement strand
TCCACCATCCCCGGATTGTTGATCAGAATCTCGGAGAGAAACTGGCTCGTCGAGCAAAGCTCGACATAGAGCCGGAGCGTCGGCGGGTTGAAGTTGAACAGTTCCCAGAGCATGGCCTTGGCCCCGAGCGAGGCCGACACTTTTTCAAGGTTGGTCAGCGCCATGTCGGGGTCGGGAGCATTGCCAACGGCTTGCAGGAGCCGAGGGGCGATCCCGGCGAGAAAATGGCGGCAGCGGGCCTGCGAGAGAAACGGCGTGTCCTCGCGAGCCAGGGCCATCAGGTTGGTGTAAGCGGTGGCCTTGTCGCGAAACGGATAGGGTTCGAGTGCCGCTTCGATCAGTGCCGGACCGGGCGAGGGGTCAAGGACAAGGTCAACGACCGGGTCGACGGTCGAACCGCCGTCGGCGAAGGCGTCGTGCAGCAAGTGGTTGAGGATCGCCCGGTTTTTTTCGGTCTTGGCGCGGTAGTCGGCGAGAAATCGCTGGGCCGGACCGGTCCGGTCTTCCCAGAGGCTGGCGGGGGGGTAGCCAATCCGGATGGCCAGCGTTCTCTGCTCCTCGCGGGAGCGTGGCATCTCGTGGGTCTGGCGGTCGAACATGGTTTGCAAACGGTGTTCGACCCGTCGGAGGAATCGGTAGGTGTCGACCATGATCCCGCGTTCCTCGGCGGTCAGACAGCCGACGATCTCAAGCTTCGAGAGGGCGACCAGCGTGTTCGCATGGCGGACTTCGGGATACTCGCCGCCGTGGAGGAGCTGGAGAAACTGGACGACGAACTCGACGTCGCGAATTCCGCCGTGACCGGTTTTGACCTCGACCTCGGCGGTCCCGGCCGACACGGTTCTCTGCTCGATCCGACGCTTCATCGCCTTGATCTCGCCGATCTCGGCGGCGCCGAGATAGCGACGGTAGATGAACGGCGTGATCGATTGAAGGAAGTCGCGGCCCAGGTCGATGTCTCCCGCGATCGGCCGGCACTTGATCAGGGCCTGGCGTTCCCAGGTTCGTCCGGCGGTCTGGTAGTAGCCCAGCGTCGAGGGAAGTGAGCGGGCGAGCGGCCCTTGATCCCCTTCGGGTCGGAGCCTCATATCGACCCGATACGCCAATCCCAGCGCCGTGTGGTCCGAGAGAAATCGAACGATCTCGCCGCCGAGCTTGGCGAAGAACTCGGCGTTGGAGACGGGCTTCGGGCCATCGGTCTGCCCTTCGACGTCGTAGACGAAGATCAGGTCGATATCCGAGCTGTAATTCAGCTCCTCGCCGCCGAGCTTGCCGAGAGCCAGGACGACGAATCGCGCGGGATGACCCTCGCGTCCCGACGGATTTCCATACCGATCCTCGGCGTTTCGTCGAGCGAGCCGGTAAGCGACCTCGACGCAAGCGTCGGCCAGATGGGAGAGATCCAGCGTGATCAGTTCGAGCGGGAGATCGCGGATAATGTCGTTGTAGCCAATCCGGAGAACCTCGCGGAGCCGGAACTTCCGAAGGGCCAGCCGCCGGGTTTCTTCGGTCGAGCCTTTGGCCAGGTCGTTCCAGAGGTCTATGATCAAGGTCTCACGATCACGACGGTCGGCGCCTCCTCGGAGCCAATCGAGCAGGCTGGGGTCGCGGATCATCAACTCGCTGAAAAACTGGCTGGTGCTGAAAAGCTGGATGGCGATCTCGGCGACCCGCGCGTTGGTGGCGAGCGCCTCCAGGGTTGCCTCGGGATCAGGGCTTCCGGCGACAAATCGTTCCAGGTTTGTCAGCGCCATTCCCGGATCAGGGCACCGAGGCAGGGCGGCGTCGAGCTGTCCGGCAAGTCGGGCGACCAGCTTGAGCGGAACGCCTCGTCCCGACAGGTCGCGGAGGTCGCGAAACGCTCGTTCGGCGTCGCGAACTCCGAGTCCGGCCAGCCAGAGCCGGGCCATCTCGGGGTTATCCATCAACGAGCGAAAGCGCTCGGCGGTCTCGAAGGGAAATCCGGCCACGGAGTACCGCCCTTTCGAGGACAAAGGGGTCGAATCGCCGGACAATCATCAGGGCAAGTTCGCCGGTAAGGCTGCGACTTTTCGGCAGCGAGAGGTGACGCCGGGCCATTATATCGCAGAGGCCCGTCAAGTCGATCGGGTTCGGCCCACGGTTCCGGCCCCGACCTGCGGCGGGTGTCCCCGGGTTTTCTAGGGGTGCGGACGGATCGGTTCTCTGGAGTGCGAGAGCTTGCTCTCGCTTTGCTTCGTGGAGCTTGCTCCACGGTCTTGGTGGGGAAACCGTTGGCCAGGTCACTCAGGCTCGGAGCAAGCTCCGGTCGCCAGAGCGAGAGCAAGCTCTCGCACTCCAGATGAGGGCTTCGCCGGGAAGTTCCAGGATAGGGCCGAGTCGGTCGGTTGCTCGGGAATCCCGAGAAAGATTGCTGGCTGGCTCCAGCAAATCGAACCGAAAGAAACTCTGGGGCCTCTGCGAATTTCGGGTTTTCGGTCACGGCCACCGAGAAGGATCTCGCCGCTCATGCGTCAACTCCACCCAAGGATGGAAAGCCTGGAAGGCCGCTCTCTGCCGAGTACCACGGTCGTCAAGATCCCGCCACCAATCCCCGCCCAGGAGAATATCCATCTCCAGGCTCCGCCGCTGGTCAGCCAGCAATCGCCCACGATGACGTTGCTGATCAGTCGGAGCAACCTGACCGGAACCGTCCTGAACGATACGCTCACGGTTCAGGTCGCGACCGGCCCAGCGGTGCCGACCGTCTTAACCAATGGTCGAAGAATTCCGCCCGCCTATCCGCTGGCCACCGCTGGCGTGCAGTACCAGCCGATCAATCAGACGGTGACCTTCCCGCCGGGCGTGATGTCGCAGACGATCACGATCCCGATCGTTGACGGCGCGCCCAATCCCGGTCGAGTCTTGTTCGACGTGACGGCGATGTCCGTCAATAGCGCCGGCCTTGAGACCACGCCGGCCGTGACCACGACGGTGACTCTGGCCAACGATACCAACGCGACGCTGCCGGAGATCATTGGCTCGCATCTGGTCAAGCACGCGAAGAAAGTGGTCGGGATCGCCATCCGATTCAATCAGCCGATGGACATGGCCTCGGTCCAGAATGTCCGTGCCTACACCCTCACGGATATCACCAATCATCAGCAGCCACTTCCCGGCGTTTTTGGACTTCTCTTTCCGGCCGGAAAGAACACGGCGAAGACAATGGTGCCGATCAAGAAGGTCGTCTATGACCCATCGATGAATCAGGTGATTCTGTACACCAGGAAAAACCTGTCAGCGCGGGACGAATACCGGATCGAAAACACGAATGCCCGGTTGAATCCGATCCGCAATAGTCTCGGAATCCTCCTTGATGATAATGGCACCCGTAATCGAGCTGGTCAATTCCTGTTCACCGTGACGAATGCTGGTTCGTCGATCTGATCCGACGGCTTCGTCGCGATGAGAATCGGCGCAACAGTCGGTGGGCGAACCGGGCTCGGGCGTCTTGACCTTGAATGTGTCAACCGATGAGCGCGGCAGATTCGGCACCAGGCTCGGGTCGTACTTTGCTCCGGCGGAAACCTGGACCATCGTGATCCGCATCCTGGTCGGGAAGAACTTCTCGTGATCCTTGCGCTTGTGGGCGTGGCCTGATCCGCCGCTGTTATCCTTGATCACCAGGTCCATCTGCTTGATCCCCTCGGACCAGATGATCGAGTCGTTCTCCCAGAACGATTTCATCGAGACGTCTTTCTCGTAAACTCCCGTGGTCTTGTACAGGTCTGTCCCCGTACAGCCGTAGCCATTACCTTTCCCTTTGTTGGGGATATAACAAAGCGTCCAGGTTGTGGGCTCGTTGCCCGCGGGCTTTTCGAGAACCTCGGTCCGGATGTGGACCGTACCGTTCCGGTAATCCACCGGCGCGGTCCAGTCCCTGGGCCGGTTCTTGTTGATCAGATCCCCTTTGACATAATAATGAGACTTGCTCGGCCGGGCATTGTCGGCATCGGCCTTGGTAAAGGTGAATGTCACGTCAAAGAGGACAAACTGGTCGGCCTGGGCGAGCCCTGGGCAAGCCGCGTAGAGGATCATCAGGACTACGAACCGAGACACGGTCATGCTCAGGCTCCTGTTGCCGATCGGACATAGTCCGGCTCGGAGTGCTGGACGTGGCGGATCAGCGATTCGAGGTCGGATCGCGAGATTTCGAGACTTTCCGTGATATCTCGATCGCTGATGCCTTGATGGATCAGCGGTCGGACTCGGGGAACGATCCGCGCCAGGCGGTCGGGCAGGGGAGGGATGGGAACCCGCCGTCGGTGCTCGGCCCAGGGGTCGCCGAATCCGCTGAAGCCCGGGTCGAACCAGAATTCGGACCCGCCGCGATGGAGCAATCTCAGGAACCACGCGGTGAACTCGGTCGCGATGATCCGGGGAGGGCTCCGACGCTCATCATCCCCTGATGTGAACAACGGATTGTCGTGCCCGGGCCAGCGGTAGGCAAGGTCGAGGCAGATGGTTTCCAGGTTTGGATTCCCCAGCTCGAACCAGCTTTCCGGTTGCAAGACCAGTCCCGGCATCCGGGCGAACGGAACCATGGGTCCGATGGCCGACAGGGGATGGATCAGCGGGCCGGATTCGCCGTAGAATCCGTCGGAAAGCCGGAGCCAGGCTTTGAGCGACTCGGGCAGGCGATAGCCGAAACGTCGTTCCCAACTCAGGATTCGCGATTGATCGGTGCCGACCCGGCAGTGCTGGGTTCCGGTCCAGAATCCGGCCTCGAGTTGCGCGGGGGTCGGACGAAGGTCGGGATGCACTCCCGCCTCGTCGGACCACCTCTCGACCAGATCCGCCAGCGCCCTCATCATCCCTGCTCCCGTACGATCCCGTCAAACGTTCAAGGGCTGTCCCGTCATCACCTCGGCCGTCACGGCTCGACCATACAACGTGACGGTGCTGGCTCGTTCGATCTCGACCGGGAGAAACCGACCGATCAGCCGTCCGGGACCATCAAAGAGGACGATCCGATCGCACCAGGTCCGACCGGCGAGCTGGCCGAACTGACCGGCGGCGAGATCGCTCGATTCCGTCTTGCTCGGCCCTTCGACCAGAACCTCGACCGTCCGGCCGATGAAGCCTTGATGGTCTTCGAGGCTGATCGCGTTCTGAAGTTCGAGAAGCTCGGCATTCCGCCGCTTCTTGACCTCCTCGGGAATATCGTCGATCAGGAGCGTGTCGGCCTTGGTTCCGAGCCTCGGACTGTATTTGAAAATGAAGCTATTTTTGAATCGTGATCGCTCGACCATCGCCATCGACTTCTGGAACGAGGCCTCGGTCTCGCCGCAGAAGCCGACGATGAAGTCGCTCGAAACCGCGGCGTCGGGCACTGTCTGTTTGATCCGCGCCAGCATCTCATCGTAAAGGGCCACGGTATAGCCCCGCTTCATTCGTTTGAGGACCTCGTCGCACCCGCTCTGCGCCGGGACGTGCAGATAGCGCGAGACCTTGGGCAAGTCGCGGACGGCTTGAAGCAGGTCGTCGGTCATATCGTTGGGGAAGTTGGTGATGAACTTGATCCGCTCGATCCCCTCGACGTCCTGGAGTCGTTCGAGGAGATCGGAGAGGCGGGTCGTCCGGCCGTCAACCTCGGCGAATTTGTAGCTGTTGACGGTCTGGCCCAGGAGAGTGATTTCCTTGACGCCTTGATCGGCCAGGGTCCGGGCCTCGTCGAGAATCACGCTGGGGGGACGACTTTGCTCGGGGCCTCGGACCGAGGGGACGATACAGTAGGTGCAGAACTTGTCGCACCCCATCATGATCCGGATGAAGGCCTGGAACGGATTCGGCCGCATGGCCGGTTCGCGGAGCGGGACATACTCGGCGAAGCTGGCGGTCACGGTGTCG
>JAJYCH010000001.1 GCA_021778575.1 Planctomycetota bacterium | reverse complement strand
GAACTGGCGGAGGATCGCTCGGGACACCGCTACAACGCCGCATGTGCCGCCGCCCTGGCCGGCCGGGGCGAGGGCGACGCGCTCGACGAAGCCGAGCGGACACGATGGCGTCGGAAGGCGAGAGAATGGCTGCGGGCCGACCTTGACGTCTGGGGCAAGGCGTTGAACGGTGACCCGACACGGTTCCGCGACCCGGTCCGCAAAATTCTGAACAAATGGCAGAGCGAGCCGGAACTCTCCGGCCTCAGAGAGCAGGCCGAACTCGACAAGCTCCCGGCCGAAGAAAGAACCGACTGGCTCACGCTCTGGACCGCGGTAAAATCCGTGCTCGATCGAGTCGAGCAGATCAAGTAAACGCATCCTTTCAGAGGATAGCCTCCGTGAGCATCCTTGACCGCTCTGACTCGATCCGGGAGATGACCGGTGATTCTTGCTCTTTCCGTGCTTTCGCTCGCTCTTTTCGGACCAGGCGACATTCAGGACGATTCTCTGCAAGCGATGAGTGACAAGATTCATCACGGCGAGGGAACTGATGGCAAGGTCGATCTCCCCCGGCTCGTCGTCATGACCCCGAAGGCCGCCGGCTCGGACCACCGGCTTGTTTATCTTGATGTCAAAATCCTCTGACCGCCCTCGGGCGACCAGGGGAGGCAAACGACGAAGCGGCTCCCGCAACCGGGCTTGCTTTCCACGGTGATGGTGCCCCGGTGAGCCACGACGATCCGATGGGCGACGGCCAGACCCAGACCGACTCCCGGAAAGCCGAGCCGACGAGCTGACTCGGTCCGATAGAACGACTCGAAAATCCGCAGGATGTCCTCGGCCGGAATCCCGCAACCCTGGTCCGAAACCGCCAGCAGGACCCCATCGTTTTCGCGCCAGGCGATGACGATGATCGGTGTGCCCGGTTTGCTGTACTTGCAGGCGTTTTCCAGCAGGATATCCAGCAACTGGCCGAGAAGCGGACGGTGCGCCTGGGTCCAGGGCGAATCCCCGTTGTTTTCCTCGAAGCAGAGATCGGCTCCCCGTTCGTGGCCGGACCAGGCCAGCGAGTGATCGGCGGCCCAGACGGACAGGTCGAGGCGTTCCAGGTCGGGTAGTTCGGCCTCGGCGTCGGCCCGGGCAAGAAAGAACAATGCTTCGACGATCCGCCAGAGCCGGGTGGCATCTTCGTGGAGCCGATCGAGGATTCGCTCGTGCTCCTCGGAGGTCCGATGACGACGGCGGGCGACTTCGATCGCGAACTTTCGCCGGATGGCTCAGGAAAATTCGCTTCCGGTTGTGGGGTTGATGCCCATCGCGCTGAAAATTTGATCGCGCGCGGCGAGGTAGCCGGCGGACTGGAAATCGCGAGGGCGCGGCAGCGGAACATCGACGACCGTCCGGATCGTGGCGGGGCGTCGGCCCATGACGATGACCCGATCGGCAAGTTGCACGGCCTCGTCGATGTCGTGGGTCACGAAGAGAATCGTCTTCTGCTCGGCCTGCCAGATCCGGACAAGATCGGAACGCATCTTGAACCGGGTGATGTAATCGAGCGCCCCGAACGGCTCGTCCATGTAGAGAGCTTCGGGGTTCGCGGCCAGCGCCCGGGCGAGTTCGACCCTCTGCCGCATTCCCCCGGAAAGTTCGCGAGGGTAGGCTCGCTCGAAGCCATTCAGGCCAACCATTTCCACGTAGCGGTCCACCACGCGATCGCGGTCGGCCTTGCGACCTCGAAGGATGCCGAAACCGATGTTGTCGCCGACCGTCAACCAGGGAAAGACTCCCCCTTCCTGGAAGATGAAGATCCTCCGAGGGTCTGGTCCCTGGAGCGGTTCGCCATCAACGACAACCTCTCCTCGGGTCGGCTTCAGGAACCCACCGATGATGTTGAGCAAGGTGGTCTTGCCGCATCCCGACGGGCCAACGATGCAAACAAATTCACCTTTGCGGACCTCCATGTCAATCTGTTCCAGAACGTTGACCGCCTCGCTGCCTCGACGACCGGCGTAGGTCATCCAGAGGTCGCGCACGAGCACCACGGGGCGGTCGCTCTCGCGTGATTCTCCGACGGTTTCGCTCATGAGCTTGCTCAATGCGACGCGTACCCCCAGCTCACTTCCTCGAACCGTTCGAGCCGGCGGACCAGCAAGTCGAGCGAGAGCCCGATCAGGCCAATCACGAGCATGCCGGCAACCACGAGGTCGTACCGTTTACCGGCGTTCCGGGCGTCGATGATCAAATAGCCCAGGCCGGAATTCACGGCGATCATCTCGGCCGCCACGACCACCAGCCAGGCGACTCCGAGCGCGATCCGCACGCCGGTCAGGATTTGCGGCAAAGCCGCCGGCAGGATCACCCGGCGAAACAGTTGGACCCGACCGAGCCCGAAATTCCTCGCGGCCCGAAGGTACACCGGTTGAAGATTCTGCACCGCGGCCGACGCCGAGACGGTGATCGGGAAGACGCTGGCCAGGAAGATCAAGAAAATCGGTGCCGCATCGGAGACGCCGAACCAGAGGATCGCCAGCGGAATCCAGGCGATCGGCGAGATCGGCCGGAGTGCTTGCAAGATCGGGTTGAATGCCCAGTAGGCCGGTCGAAACCAGCCCAGGAACAGCCCGAACGGAATCCCGACCAGCACGGCGATCCCGAATCCCCAGGTGACCCGATACAACGAGGCCACGATGTACTTGATCAGCAGCCCCTTGCGCATCAACTCGACGATACCAAGTGCCACCTGCCAGGGACCGGGAAAGAGGTCGCTCCGCGAGAGACGGACCGCCAGATCCCAGACCAGTAGCGATACCGCGGCGACCAGACAGGGGAGAATCATCGGAAGACCCGGCAGGCCAAACCATCGTCTCACCGCGGAGCCTCCCAGTCGTAAGGACGAATGTCCGCCTCGTCGGGGACGAAGGAAGCATCGGCATAGTCCTCGAAGTGGGCTGTCCCTTTGAGGACGCCCGCCTCTTTTCCGAGGGCTTCGATTTCCTCGAAATCCTTCCGGACGACTTTCAGATTGGTGTATTTCACGCGATCGGGCGGCTTGCTGAGCACGAATCGCAGGAGTTTCGGGTCCTGATGATAATAATTTTCGGCGGTGAAGTCGGCCGCTTGCATCCGGTGGTCCATCGAGCGATCGAGCCACTTGCCGCTCCGGGCGATCCCATCGACCAGCCGCTGAACGTCGGCCCGACGGGTCTTGATCATCCGCGCGGGAACCGCCAGGACGCAGGAGATGAACTCGGGCCAGACATCCTTGGTCAAGAACAGAACCCGGCCATAGCCGCCCATCTCCGCTTGCGCCATGAAGGGTTCACCGGAGATCACCGCGTCGACGGATCTCGAAAACAAGGCGGCGGGCATGTCGGGGGGAGGCATCTCGACGATCGCCACGTTCCGGAGAATGATTCCCTTGTCCTTCAAAGCTTTCACCACGATCAGCCACTGGTTCGAGAACCGATTAGGGATGGCGATCTTCTTGCCGCTGAGGTCGCGGATCGAGCGAATGGTCGAGTTCTTGTGGACCATCATCGCCGTTCCATCGCGGTGGCCGAGATAGACGATCTTGATCGGCACACCCTGCTCGCGGAGCGACATGGCCAGGGGCGCCAGGATGAATGTCGCCTCCAGTTCGTTCGCCAGGTAAGTCTCCTTCAGTTCCGGCCAGCCGTTGAACCGGATCGGTTGAAAAATTCCATCATTGCTGATCTGATCGTTGATGAAGTTCGTCACCGGGCAAGTCAAATGGCACGTCACCGGCAAGAAGCCAACCCGGAACGGCTCGGCGTTCCTGGCCTGACGGGTCGATTGATTGAAGGAGCCCAGGTTGAGCCACGCATGGAGCAAGCTGATCGCGACTACCCAGCCCAAAGAGCCCAGGGTCACGCTACGTCGGAAAGACATCGGCGGATTCCTGCGATGGGAACGAAAGGCAAGGATCAACGAGCGGAGCCTGGGGGCAGGGATTCCAGTCGAGGCGGGCGGACGATGGCTCTCGGCCGGATTGGCCCCCGTTCGGGTTGAACAGGACTCTGCGGCGGCGATCCCACATGGAGAGAGGCCGAGAGGCTGATCGCCAGAACTCTCAGCGCTTTTCGAGTGTTCATCTTACCCCCACTCTGGTTCGGCGGAAGACAAGATCCGCCCGAGGCCGGTCGAATCTCGACCAGCCGCCGGGCGAACCCGATTCCCGCGGATCTCACTTGGAGAGGATCTTGGCCTGGTTCGCCAGGATCTCTTTCTGGTTCGTGATGATCTCCTTCAGATCGGCGAAGATCTTGTCCTGATTGGACTGGAGCGTCTGCTGATTGCCGACGATGGTCGTTTGATTGGCGATGACCTTGTCGAGCTTCACCTGATTCTCACGGATCGTATCCTGGTTCGCGAGGATCGAGTCCTGGTTGGCGACGATCTTGTCGAGCTTCGCCTGATTCGATTCAATCGATCCTTGATTGGCCAGGATCTTCTCCTGGTTCGCGATGATCGTTTCCTGGTTCTTGATCACGGTTTCGTCAGCCATTATCGGACTCCGGTTCAGGGTTGGGCGGAAGTTGTGCAAGTACGACTTTTCACGAAGGGGCGACCTAGCCCGGGGAACATTTTCGATCAGGAGACGAAGCCAAGTCTCCTTCCGCTGGGAACATCGAGCCGTTCAGCGACGCTCGGCCGACGGTGATGGTTTGGTGTTGTAATAGTCGTAGAACACGTTTTCACGCTCCAGAGTGAGCTGAAAACCGTTCGAGATCCGGGTCATGTAGTGATAGCGCGATGCGTTCAGCATGACGAGCAACGCGCGATCAGGTCCGAATTCTCGCTTCAGCGTGTCGATCTCGTCGTTGGTGATCGTCCACGGAGCCGTCGTCAATTTTCGAGCGAATTGATAGGCGTGCTGCTCGGCGGCCGGAAAGCTCGACCAGTCGTCGCCGGCGAGCAGGCGGCTTCGCTCGGCGATCTCCTCCTTGTTCAGTCCGGCGACCTCCCAGTTCATCTCGCAGTGCCCCATGCAGTAGGGGCATTTGACGGCCTTGGTCGTGACCCAGAACAGACCTTGGCCGAAGATCCGATCCCACTTCGGGCTTGCTTCGGCCCCCGAGGTCCTCATATAAACCTCGAACGGAACCGCCAGTTCGGGCGCGTAGCCGAACGCGATCCGATACCAGACGATGTCGCTCGGCTTGTTGATCAGGCCCGGCGGCAAGTTACGGGCAACCTCGTCCCAGGGGGGAATCCGGAGGCGAGTCGGCTTCCGTCGTTGGGCTTCGAGCCGCCCCTGGAGCGTGTCATACGTGGCCTCCAGCCATCGAGGATCATCCTCGACCAGATCCTTACCCGACGGCCTGGCCAATGGCGACTTGACCGGCGTGGGGGGCGGAGTCATCCCGGTGACGAACGAAGCGGGGTCGAAGGTGACCTCGACCGGAGGGAGCGGCCCGCCCGGCTCGATGGGAGCGCGGAGACAAAGCAAGACGCGATCCTGGAAATTCGCATAGGCCAGCAACAAGACCATCGACGCGGCTCGCTTTTCGCCGAACTGCTTGACCAGTTCGGCAAACTCGGCATCGGTGACCGAGTCGGAATCCACGGTCATCTTGTGAGCGAAAACGAGGGCCGCGCGGTCGGCGTCGGACCAGCCGGGATATCCCTCGCGACCCAGGGCGTCAATCCTCGCCTCATCGAGCCCGGCCCGGCGAGCATCGGCCACCGCGTAAGCTTCGGCATACGAACAATGATTGTCGTGAGCGGCGACCCAGCGCATGGCGGCCCGGAGCTTGGGATCGACCGGGCTCCTGGTGCGCTGGGCCAGGTCGAGTTGCAGGAAGGCGGCCGTCGATTTGGGAACCTCGGCGGCCAGCAGCTTTGCCCAGGATGGCAAGGGCTGATTTCCGCCTTGCACGGCCTTCGGCAGGTCTTTCCAGGCGTTCTCGTCCTCAGGGGTCAGCGCACGCGTCTGGTGATCGGTCACGGTCGGAGCCTCCTGTTGGAGCAAGAGAATCAACGAATGTTCCAGCTCGGCCGGCTTGAAACCGAACGGGCCTCGGCCGTTTTTGAAGGCAACTTTACCCGCGTGATCGATCAGATAAAAGCGACCGGGCATCCCGCTGTATTCGGCGCCGACTCGATCGTCGAGGGTATCGACAAGCATCGGGAATCCAAGGTTGAGGTGACGCCCACAGGTCTGCGCGATGGCGACCCGTTCCTCGTAGTTCTTGGGTTGCGCCGGGGAAACGCCAACCCGGTCGTTGCTTTCCATCCGCCAGCCATCGGTCGGGTGCGCTTCGCGGACGTAGACCATCACGAAGGTTGCCCGATCCTTGTAACGCTGATAGAGCTTGTCGAAGTTACCGGCGTGGCTCCGGAACGGGCCGCAGGTGAAATTGCCGAAAATCAGGACAACGGGCTTGGGGCCGACCAGCTTTGAGAGCGTGATCTCGCTCTTGCCGTCGTTGGTCTTGAGCGTGAAGTCGGGAGCCACCTCGTCGAGCTTTGGCCCCGGCTGGAGCGAGCCGATCTCCTGATTGAACAGGCCGCGAACGAGGGTTGCCTTCGATGGGCCATCGTTCGATGCGCGAGCGGCTTCGGGTCGGGCGGCGGCCGGGCGTGCGGAGCCTCGCGACGTCGGGGTCAAGGCATCGACGAGATCGGTCTGTGACAGAAACCCTTGCCCGCCGCTATCAAACGTCTTGAAGAGGGCGTCGAACTCGTCGCGGCTGACCTTGCCATTGCCGTCGGTGTCGGCCCGGGAGAACCAGATCAAGCCCGGCGTGGGGGTCAAGGAGTGCGACGAAAAATCGAAATCCGGCTCGGTCAAAACGCCGTCTCGGTTGCGGTCAAGCCGGGCAAAGTCGGCGTCGGAGCCCGGAAACTCCTGCCGACTGATCTGTCCGTCGCCGTCCTGATCCAGTCGCTTGCGGGTGTCCGTCCAGCCGAAGCGGGTCTGGGTCAAGGCGGTCCGGAACCAGCCGGAATTCGGCCCCATGTTTGACCCTTCGAGAATGTCAGCCAGCATATCGACCCATTCCGGTCGGCCCGGACCGGTCTCCTGGAGCGCCTTGGCGATCTCGGGATTCTGTCCGTCGATGATGGCCTGGGCCACTTCGGGAGTGATCGGGCCGGGAGGCCAGCTCCTCGCGGTCGTCCTGGGGTCGTCGGCTCCCGAGAGCGCGACCACCGCCGCCCCGGCCAAGGCGAATCGACCGAGGCTTTTCCAGAATGTTGTCATGATCATCTCAGAAAATCTCCCTGAAAACGGTGATCACCGGACTGGTTCCGACCATGTACTTCACCTTCTTCTTGACTTCTCTTCCAGCCTTATCCTGAATCGTCAGTTCGACCGGAATCCGGAGGCTCGCGGTTCCTTCGACTCCATCATCGAACACGTCGAACTTGACGAGGCTGGCTCCGGATTCCCAGTCCATGTCCTGGGCGACGATCGACGGAGACTGATCCTTGAGTGATTCGATCGGACTCCCCTTCCGCCAGATTTCCAGCGTCGTCCGGAGGGCTTGCTTGGCCTGGGCGGAATCGACGTTCGCGACGCCGTTGCCGGAGCATCCGGCGGTCGCGATCCCGATGATGACGAGACAAAGACAACTGGCAAAGGTGACAGGCCGCAGGCCGACCCGACGTTGCACTGACATCGAGAACCCCTTCGTTCGATCCATGATTCCGGTCCCAAGGGAGGTTTAATAGCTATCGGAGCTGATGATCTCGCCACCCGCCTTGGTGCCGATGGCTTGCCAGGTTTGCACATTGATCGAGTTCTTGATGAACCGGACCGACCCATCGCCGAGCAAGAGGCTGGCTCCGCCCGGGTGACGGCTGCTCGCGGCCATCGTGGCCCGGTTGACGATGAAGAACCCACACGATCGCGTGTTGGGACCGGTGATGTTCTGGAACACATGCTGCCCGTTCACCCACGGCGCTCCCATGAAAACCGGGGCCTGGTTGGCGAGATTGGTGATGTCGAGGGCCTGACATTGCGAGACGGCATCGGCAACCGTCAGCGGCATCGTCCGGGGAAAAAAGACGTCGGCGATCGGGTCGATCACGGCGTTGCTGGGGAAGTCGAGGATTCGTTCGCTGTAAAAACCCGTGTTGCTCAGCCCATCAATGATGTCGGCGAACCGGGTGACGCTTCCGGCGATGAAAACCCCGTTGGGCGGAGGCAAACCGGCGTTGGGGCCGGTTGCCGATCCGAAGACGATCCAGCTCCCCTGGTCGGCCATGTAGTTGGTCTGTGCCCCGTTGACCGTCGTGGAAATGGGGAGGTCCGACGGGCAGATGAACCCGTTGATATTGGCGATGAGCACCGTGTTATTCGACGGGTCGGAGTCAGGCATCGAGAAGTTGAGAGCGTTGTACATGTTCGTCTGTTCGAGATACGGCAAGATCTGGCTCAGGGCCGAGAAAGCGCCGATCCCGCCCATCGACGACGGAGGCAGACAGAGCTTCGACTCATGGTAGTTATGCAAGGCCAGGCCGATCTGTTTCAGGTTGTTCACGCACTGCATCCGCCGCGCGGCCTCGCGAGCGGCCTGCACGGCCGGAAGCAGCAAGGCGATCAGAATGGCAATGATCGCGATCACCACCAGCAACTCGATCAGGGTAAAGCCGGAACGGCGAGATTGACTTCGCATCGGTGGAAACTCCTGTCTTGTAAATAAATATACATACCAATGAACGCCTAACTCGGTGAGGCTCACTTCGGGCCTTCGTCGGGCGTCAGGTGGTCTTTGAAAACGTTTTCACGCTCGAGCTGAAGCTGGAACGCGTCGGAGACCTTGGTCATGAACTGGCAGCGGCTCGACCACCAGATCACGTCGAGCGCCCGCTCGGGGCCGAAGGCATCCTGGAGCTTTTTGATGTCGGAATCGTCGATCTCCCAGGGGGTCCGCGTGAGCTTGCGGGCAAACCCGAAGGCGCTGCGCTCGGCGGGCGGGAAGCTGGACCAGTCGTCACTCGCGAGCTTCGAGGTCCGCGCAGCGATCGCCTCGCGGTCGAGCCCGGCGACACCCAGGAGCATCTCGCAGTGTCCCATGCAGTAGAAGCAGCGCAGGCTTCGGGTCACGACCCAGAACAGGCTTTCTTCAAAGACGCGATCCTGCTTTGCCTCCTCCTCGAAGACCCTCAAGCATTTGATCCAGGCGGGGCCGAGCTTGGGCTGGCGACCGCTGACCAGGAGGCTCCAGCGAATCCGGAGCGGCTTGCTCCGGGGATAGAGACCTTCCGGAAGCGCCTCGCGAAATTCTTCCCAGGTCGGGATGCTGACGCGAGGCTTGCGGTCGCGCTGCCCTTCGAGACGATCCTGGAGCTGGGCGAAATTGAGCCGAGCCCAGTCCGGATCAGTGGCCTCCGGTGTCGGCTGAACCTTCTCGACCGACGGCAAGGCCGGGCGTGCGGCGCCGGGAATACCGGCTGTTCCCGGAGCGACGAAGCGCACTTCAAGTGGCGGGATCGGCCCCCCCTGCTCGACCGGTAGTCCCAAAGCGAGGACCAGCCGATCCAGGAAATTGGCATAGGCAATCTGGAGGACAATCGCGACGACTCGAGCTTCGCCGTAAGTCCGAACCAGGCTGGCGACTTCTTCATCGGTCGTGGTGTACCCCGCCAGGCTCAGCCGCTCGGCGAAGGCCAGGACATTCCGTTCCGCCTCGGGGAGAGCGGCCCGATCGTTCAGGAGCCGGTCGATCGACGGTCGATCGACGCCCGCGCGAATCAAGTCAGCATCGGCGGTCGCTCGTCCATAATCAGAATGCAGAGTCTGAGCCACCACCAGCCGGATGGTCCCGGCAAGCTTCGGGTCGAGGGAATCGGACGTCCGATAAAGTCGATCGAGTTCCAGTGTCGCGGCCGTGGTATACGGCAAGGCGCCGGCAAGGGCCCTGGCCCAGGAGGGTAATGGCTGTCCGCCCCCCGATTCGACGGGTGGCAATCGCTTCCAGGCCGCTTCATTCGAGAGCAGAGGCACGCGACCGTTGACGGTCTGATCCTCCGATGCCCTCGCGAGACAGCTTGCCGACGAAAGGATCGCCAGAAAAATCCCGAAGGTCGTGATGAGCCGGCCGCGACTCCTCGACGAGAATCGGTCAAAGCGCGCATTCATCGATAAACTCCAGTAAGAAGGAGTAATAGTCGTGGCGATATTTGCGAAGATCGATGGAGATGATGGTGGAAACGACCGAATCCGAAACCATCGGTACGTGGTCGGGCTCGGCAACTGCATGCCATCAAGACGAGTTCAAGGCTGGACAATCCGCCTGAACATCGTTCGAGAGAACATGATCGAGGAATGGAGCCGCGACGACGCCGGTCGAAGACCGCGGCAGGGCCGCGATTCATCAAGCCGCGAACGGACGGACCGATGGTTCGACAGAACGATCAAGGAAATCAGGAGATGATGTGAGGAGGCAAGCAGCGGGGCGGATGGAAGATCGGGGCGATGGTATCGCTCGGGCAAACTCCGGAATCATCGAGCCGGAACGCGAACGATTCCAGCGTCATTAACGGAACCGGTGCCGGGAGGATCGCCCAGGACGCGATCCGCTGGACATCGGGAGTGGCCGGGGAAAGCGGCATCGAAGGGCGACCCGAGCAAGATGGTCCGGTACAGGGCTTCGATCGACCGGGGATCTCGGCAAGGTCGGTCGTGGCCTTGTGCCCTGTCGGATCGAGCAGATTGAACACGTCTGCCGATCCCGTCGAGAGCGGGATGGCGGGAAGGTCATGCGACCGGCAATCCGCGACCACTCGCCGTTGATCGACGCAAGCCCAGACCAGGAACACAAGCAGTGTCCTGAAGCAGGATCTCGACAATCGAGCGAGGATCTTGGAGTTCATCAAGTCTCCCAGTCAAAAACTGGTGGACGGCTTTTTTGCAGATCCAATTTTCGCAAGCGAAGTGAATGCTCATCGGTAATCACCGAGGCACGACCATAGGAAAGATAAACAATTCCCATCGATCAAACAAGTACCAACCGGGGCTTCGCCAGAAAATGTGAGAGCCTATAAATTCTGGGGCTCGTTCGCTCGAATCGGTCCTGATCGGAATGCCCGAACCCGAACCCGACGACGGCAACTCAAAGTTCAGACTTTGATGTCGGGCGGAGCGAGCATTGCCGTGAGCAGTTCGAGAATCTTGGCGAAATTGACTGGCTTGACGAGATGTTCGTCGAATCCGACTTCGCTGGCCAGTTGTCGATCGGAATCTTGGCCGTACTCGGTGATCGCGACGAGTTTCACTTGCTTGAGGCCGGGATTCTCACGAATCCGCCGGGCGACTTCATATCCGTTGAGCCCGGGTAAGCCGATGTCCAGCAAGATCAGGTCCGGCACGTATTCGGCGGCGGCGATCAAGGCGTCCGGACCTGTGTAGGCTGTCTGGACGTCATGACCGGTCCTTCTCAGCAACTTCGCCAGGACCTCGGCGGAATCGACGTTGTCATCGACCACGAGCAACCGCCAGCCTTGTTTCGTCGGCTCGGCCGCCCCCACGATTTCCGGCGGCGACAGCACTGGTTCCGAGGCCATCATCAGTGGAAGTCGGACCCTGAACTCGCTTCCTCGGCCCAGACCGTCGCTCTTGACCTCGACCGTTCCTTGATGCATCTCCACGAGCCTTTGCACCAGGGAGAGCCCGATTCCCAGTCCGCCTTGTGAGCGATCGAGCGACCGGGAGGCCTGCGTGAACAGGTCGAAGATATCGGGAAATTCCTTGAGGTCGATGCCAATTCCGGAGTCTCGGACACTGAGAACCATGTCGGAGCCGTCGGTTCGCAGACTGAGCCAGATCTGCCCTCCCTCATCCGTATACTTGGCGGCGTTGTTCAGGAGATTCACGACCACCTGTTCGAGTCGGGCCGGGTCGGCGTTCAACCAGATTGGTTTCTCGGGCAGATCGAGAGTCAGGACATGCCGTCGTCGCGTAATGAAGGGGCGTGCCGATTCGATTCCGCGTACGACGACCCCTTTCATCTCCAGGCGAATCGGATGCAGCCGGATCTTGCCGCTGGTGAACCGGGAGACTTCGAGGAGGTCATCAATGATGTGGGAAAGTTGACCGACTTGCCGCTCGATGATGTCGCGGGCCTCGCGCTGGATCGCATTCTCATTTCCCTCGACACGAAGGAGTTGGACCGCGTTGAGGATCGGCGACAGGGGATTGCGCAGTTCGTGCGAGAGCATCGCCAGGAACTCGTCCTTGCGACGGTGGAGGTCGGCCAGAGCGGCGGCCTGATCCTTGTCGCGCCGTTCCATCCGACAGCGAAGCGTGATATCCCGGATATTACACTGGGCGACATGCCGGCTCCCTACCCGATAGAGGTTGCTGACAAACTCGACCTCCACCTCGTCGCCTTGCTTGGTCCTGAGCGGCAGATGCTCGTAGCGGATGTAACCCTCGGTTCTCAACTTCTGATAGGCTGCCTGGTTGGCCTTCTTGTCCCGGAAGAGACCAATCTGCCAGAGTTCCTTGCCCAGGAATTCTTCGAGTTCGTAGCCCAGCAGTCCGCAGATGAACGGGTTGGCCTCGATGATCGTCCCGAGTTTGGCGTCGAGGATGAGAATCCCATCCTTGGCGGTCAGGAACAGTCGGCGGAACCGGAGTTCGGACTCGCGGAGTACGGCGTTCGACCGCTCCCGATCGGTGATATCTTTGATCGAGAACAGGACCAATGGCGGCTGATCCGGCACTCTCCGGAAGCCTCGGGCATTGAGCAAGACGGTCCTGGGACCGATCGTCTCGAAATCGTGATCAACCTGGAAGTCCTCGACGGCGCTGGCACCGAGCACGGCGTTTTGCAGCAAGGTCCGCAAACTGACGATGTCCCACTGCCCGTTGCCAAGTTCGCGAAGCAAGCGCCCGATTGTCTCCTGCGGGGTGACGAGGAACTGGGCGTAGAAGGCCGAATTCGCGGTCCTGACGCGCAGATTTTCATCAAGGACCAGGAAAGGCTCGCTCAGGGTCGCCAGGATTTCTTCGTCGTATTCGAAGGCTTGCCGGACCTCACGCACGCGGCGACGAGGTTCGGTGCTGTCGCGGAAGATCAGGACGACGCCGGTGATCTCGCCCAACTCGTTGCGGATCGTGGCCGAACTATCGTCGATCGGCAGTTCGGTGCCATTCCGGGCGAGCAAGAGGCAATCATCGACCAGACCGGCCGTCGTTCCTTCTCGAAGGGCGCGGGTCGCGGGGTTCTCGATCGGCTCTCGACCAACTTCTTTGATGATCCGGACCACCGTTTCCAGGGGGAGCCCCACCGCCTCGGCGTTTGGCCAGCCCGTCAAGTCCTCGGCGGCTCTGTTGAGGAACGTGACGCTACCCAGAGCATCGGTGGTGACGATGGCATCACCGATGCTGGAGAGGGTGAACCGGAGCCAATCCCGCTGCTCGAGCAACGGCAATCCGGCCGTCGATTCCTCGGAGAACTGCGGGTCGGGGGTCGTGGCCATGCGTCCTCGAATGAGAGAAGCCGCTCATCGCGCTGGAGGCGAAGATTTCGGGCGGAAGAAATCCCCTTGGCTCATGTTCCTGAGGTCAATCCAGCGACAGAATCAGGCGATTAAGGTATAGCCAGAAACTATTCGAGAAAGACTATCGACGTCAACACTTGAATTTATTTTTTTAACTTTTATCCTCGCGATCTCTGCCAATCGGATAGGATTGGCTATCAGAGTAAAGATCAGACAATTGATCGGATGGGAATGTTTTTCCTCGAATCAGGATGGTGCGGCCAATGGCCGACTCAGAACGAAAACGGCCGGGGCGTCCCAAACGCACTGGACCGGTCCGCGGGACCATCGTCTCGTTGAAGGGCACGACGGAATGGAAGGCGTGGCTCGATGGATTTGCATGCCATTGCCGTCTGGGACTGGCGGATACGATCGAGCAATCATTACTTTATTACGCCAAGAAGCGAGGCCATCACTCGCCACCGAAGCGCTGACTTTCAGCGGTAAGGACAATCGACCCCTCATGAACTTCGGGATCTCACCGGAATCACCGCTTCACTCCTCAACCGGCGGCGACCGTGCTCAAGCCGCCCCCGGTCGGACTGACGTGTTACTGGCCTTGTCGGCCCGCTTGCTGGTTGCCTCGACCAATGTCCACCATCTTCGCGCGGATTGACGCTTCCGCGTCCACGGCTTCACGAGACTCCTGGGCTTCACGGGTCTGCTCGGCGGTGGTCGCGTCCCCCGGAACCGATCGTCCGTGAGGAGATTCCGCCAGGGGCTCGTGAACTTCGTGAGGAATCGCGTCCGCGAGCTTCTTCTTGCTCAAATCCGACATGATCGTCTCCCTGATAAGGTTCATCGAGAAGCAGGTGCTTCGTGACAAGGGCGACCCATCGCGCTGGATACGAATGACGGTCATCGTTCCACGGAACAATGGCTCGATCGCCCGCTTTGTGTTCGCACACAATAACGGTTGTCTATGGGTTTGGCGGCACGAACTGGCTGGCGGAGCCATGGCCCGGACCCAAAATCGGGTCCGCCTGAACAGGAAGTCCCTCGGCCAACAGGAACCAGGAGGGACCAACAAGCAAATGACGGACCACTGACGAAGTGACTCGATTACTGAACCAGGCCGACCGTGACCTCGCCAGGTTTCGAGTCGTTTGTCCCTCGATTTCGTGAGACCGGAAAGGATCGCTTCCGGACTGACTTTCCCCACGCGCCGAGGGCGGCGGAAAATCGAGGCGTTAACGACCGTTCATGATACTCTGATTGGACGAGCCAGGCTAGGTTCCGCCACCGCGGCTGTGGTGGGCCGGGTCCACTCTACGGCGCTGGCTCGGCAGGGCACCCCCAGAAGATCCGGGCGGACATTCTCGGAAACGCGCGCTCCCTCTCGACGAACTTGACGTCTAATCCCGGGAGGGGAGAGTTCATGAGCGATCCGCCGACGGCTGAACCGACGCCCCTGGAATCGTTTCGACCATTTCTCGGGCTTCTGGCACGACTCCGGATCGGTCGTCGGCTGCGCGGTCATCTCGACCCGTCGGACCTGGTCCAGCAAACCCTCCTGCGGGCTCATCAGACGGCCAGCCCACCCGATGGCGACGATGATGGACGTCGAGCGGCATGGCTCCGCAGAATTCTCGAACGGACACTGCTGGACGAAGTCCGACGGGTCACCCGGGTCAAGCGTGGGGGAGGCGCCGCGCGGTCGTTGGCGGCGGCGATCGACGAGTCGTCGAGCCGTCTTGAGACTTTTCTGGCCGCTCCCGATCTGTCACCCAGTCAGGTCGCGGAAGGGCACGAACGCCTGATCCGGCTTGCCCAGGCTCTCGAAGAGCTCTCAAACGACCAGCGTCAGGCCGTCGAACTGCATTACCTCAAAGGGTGGACCCTGGCGGAAGTCGGGCGCGAGCTGGGGCGTTCCAAGGCCGCGGTGGCGGGTCTGCTCCGGCGCGGACTCCGCAAACTTCGGGGCCGGCTCGAGCCCGACAAAGCCGATTAGGAGTCGATCGTCGATGGCCTCGAACGACCAGAATCGGGATCGATCCGACGAGCGGCTTGGCTCCGTCCTCGTCGAATACCTGGAAGCCGTCGAGTCAGGAATCGAGCCCGATCGCCGGGCCTGGCTCGTTCGTTATCCGGAATTCTACGATGAATTGAGCGACTTCTTCGCGGACCGCGACATCATCGAGGCCATCGCCGGACCGCTCCGTGAAGCGGTTCGCGACCCCGAGGAAGATTTGATCCTGGGCCAGCTCGATCCCTCGGAGATCCCCGACCACCTGGGACGGATCGGTCCCTACGAGATTCTCGACTGGATCGGTCGAGGGGGGATGGGAATCGTCTTCAAGGGGTTCGATTCGTCGCTCAACCGGTTCGTGGCGATCAAGATTCTCGCCCCGCAGTGGGCGGCCGACCCCGGCGCCCGACGCCGGTTCACCCGCGAGGCGCGGTCGGCCGCGGCGATCAGCCATCCCCACGTGGTCACGATCCACGCCGTCGGCGAATGGAAGGGCCGGCCTTATCTGGTCATGGAATATATCCCGGGCTCGACGCTCGAAGAACGCCTCGAAGAGGGCGGACCGCCACCGTTGGCCGAGATCCTGACCATCGCCATCCAGGTCGCCTCCGGCCTGGCTGCGGCACATGCTCAAGGGCTGATCCACCGCGACGTCAAGCCCGCCAACATCTTGCTCGAAGGGAACCTGACGCGAGTCCGTCTCGTTGACTTCGGCCTGGCCCGCGCCCGCGACGACGCCCAGTTGACCCAGCAAGGAACCCTGGCGGGAACCCCTCGCTACATGGCACCCGAACAGGCCCGGGGAGAGACACTCGATAGCCGGTCCGACCTGTTCAGTCTCGGCGGAGTGATCCATGCCCTGTGCACCGGCGAGCCGCCGTTCCGAGGGAACTCGATTCCCGAGGTCCTCCGGCGCGTCTGCGACGAGTCGCCACCGTCCCCACGGCGGATCAACCCTGAAGTTCCCGAGTGGCTGGTCGCGATTATCGGACGACTCCTCGCCAAGCGACCCGACCAGCGCTTCGACACGGCCACGGAGGTCGCCGAGCGGCTCGAACGCCATCTGGCTCGGTTACGCGATCCGTCATTACCACCGGTCGCGAGCGTTGAATCAGTCGAAGACCGCGTTGCCGATCGCCGCCTGACCCGGCGCTTCGCGGTGATCGTGCCCCTCGGCGCCGGCTTGATCGCGGGGCTTGGAGTCGCGGCCTGGGAATGGGTCGCCAGGCCGGATCGGGCCACGAGCCGACCACGCGACCGGCGGCCGGTCGCCATCGATACGGCCTTGCCGGATCGTCCGGCACCCGATCGCCCGGCGCTGACGGCTTACCCCGATCCCGACCGACTGACGGCCATCTACCGGCGCGACTTCCGCGATTCTCGCCCCATTCTGCCGGGCCTGACGCTCGCGACCCGACCGGGGCTCGAAGCCGTTCCCGAGCCTGGCCCCGGAGGGGTCCGGCTGACGATTCCGCGAGGGCTCGTCGATGGCATCGGTCTGGCAACGACCTTCCGGATCAGCGGCGACTTCGAGATCACCGCTGGTTTTGACGTCCCACCGACCGAGCCGCCGCGAATCGGCACCGGGATCGGCCCGGAACTCCGGATCACGACGACCGATCCGGACGTCTTCGGGTCGATCGCCCGACTTGAACGGGATAAGGGAGCGGTCTTCGCGCTGGCTCACGCCACGGTCGACCCCGACGGTCGCCGACGAATCCTGGGACGTTGGCCGCCGGCCGCCAGCCGATCGGGTCGGTTTCGGCTGATCCGTCGGGGATCAATGCTTCATTACCTGGTCAGCGATGGTGTCGAGGCATCCTTCGACGAGCGGTTTCGTGTCGAGTTCGGGACCGAGCCGATCGAGTCGATCACGCTCGGGATCGACTCGGGCGGATCTCCCGAAGGTGCCGACGTGGTCTGGAACGAGCTCTCGATCCGCGCTGAACGGTTCACGGATCGACCGCTCGAATCGCGCTAAAATCTCCGTCATTTCTCTCTTCCTTCGGAGTCGCCATCGATGCCGGATCGATCGTTGCTTGTCGGGACGCTGGTTGTCCTCATGATCCTGGCGCCGGGCGTTTTCGCCGCCGATCCCTACACGGGACCACTTGCCCAGGTTTTTCAGGTCGACTTCCGTCAGGAGAGCTTTGATGTTCAATCGCTGGCCCTGGTCGGCGGCCATGCCGAGGAACTGGTTCACGCCGAGCCGTCGGGACTTCGAGTGCAGATGCCCGCCGGTATGGGAAATCCCGAGACCGTGGGGATCAAGCCCCGCTTTCGGGTCCGGGGCGACTTCGATATTTCGGCGGAGTTCGAGATCCTCCAGGCCGACAAGCCCACCGACGGCTATGGGATCGGCGCTCAGATGTCGATCGAGACCGACTCGCCGACCAAGGAAGCCGCGACGGCGGAATGGACCTTTACACCGGGTAAAGATGGGGTCCGCTTCATTTCGACGCGGATCATCGGTCAGCCCGACGGCAAGCGCGACTATCGGGTCCAGAGTCTCGCGGCCAATCGTCGAGCGGGTACGCTCCGGCTGGTCCGGACGGGCACAAGTCTCCGGGCCTCGTACCGCGATGAGGGAGAGACTCGCGATCGATCGCTGCCGCCGGTCGAACTCGGAACCGAGGACGTGACGACCGTCCGGCTGGCCGCGAACACGGGGATCTCCGATCATCCGGTCGAGATCCGTCTGAAGTCGCTCACGATCGCCGCCGATGCGTTGCCGGGCTGGGCCGGAGCACCGGCGGGGTCCGGAACGTCGGGAACCGGCCCGTCGTGGCGACCGATCCTGATCGGTCTGACAGTAATGGCCTTCATCGGTGGTCTCCTTGGCCTCTGGCAAGTCGTGATGCGCTCGGGTCGGCACAACCGCCCTTCGTCATCGGAGGCGGAGGAGCCGGCGGCTCGGTGGGACGACGATCTTCTCGGCACTCTCGAAGCTCAGGCTCGCGAGTACGCGCGGTCACACCCCGACTCGGAGCTGTTCTATGAGCCGGGCTATTATCAGTTCTCGCTCAAGGCGGGAGTTCTTGAAGGGCCGGCCGTCGTCTGGTGGAAGGTCGCGGTCGACGAGCTGAAGAAACCTGGCCAGAGCTGGGACGAGATCCGTCGGCAACTGCCCAAACGCTATCGTGGTCGTTCATCGAACAGTCCGCGCTGTTCCAACAACTCAATTTCACCTACGCTCCGTTCGATCCCGACGCGACCGGCGACCCTCGGGTCGTCACAGGCCAGGGAGCGAACGAGACGGTGGCTCAGGTGGTCGTCGCGGTTTTCCTCTGCCCCTCGGACTGGAACCGGATGCCGTCACGTCCCTGGGGACCGGTGAATTACCGATCCTGTAACGGCGGCTCCTGGTCGGGTCGGCTCGGAGACGGGCTTTTTGGCCAGGGTTCGGCGATTCGACCGGCCGACATTGGCGACGGACTCTCGCAGACGGCCGCCATGTCCGAGCGAATCTGGGGTCACGACGACTTCCAGCGGATCGACATTCCCTCGGATATCTTTCGACTCGCCGCACCCTGGACCGAAGCGACCTTCCGCCAGTGGTGTCTGGGACAGAGCGACGCCGAAGCGGCCGGCCTCGAACGCCATCCGTCGGACACGAACTCCGGGCAAACCTGGCTTGAGGGCAACATGACCTGGACCCGCTACAACCATCTGCTCCCGCCGGGGAAACGAACCTGTGCAAACGGATTGACCTGGAACGGCGTCGGACTCACCGCGTCCAGCCACCACGATCGAGGCGTGAACCTGCTGATCGCCGACGGGTCGGTGCGCTTCGTCAAGGATGCGGTCGACTCCACCCTCTGGCGAGCCCTCGCCACCATCCGTGGCGGCGAAGTAGTGGCGAATGATGCCTATTGAGATCAAAAAAAAGCGTTGCGAATGATCGTTCTCGACTCCCATGATGGAGGCTCGCGGGTCGACCAGACGGCCCGAGAACCTTGGGATGGGTGAACCGACCATGATCTCAGAACGGAATGAAATCCGCCGGCAATTCGATCGTCGCACCGCCTTGAGAATACTCTTGACCCTGATCGTGACACTCTCGATCGTCGGGCGGACCGAAGCATCTCCTCCACCGGCATCACTCGCCCAGGTTCCCTCAACGCCGACCGCGAGCCAGGAACTCGCGCCGCTTGACCTCAATGACCCGACCATCGCCGATCTCATCGTGGGCCAGGTTGTCGAAACCGACGGCCAGCCGGTGGCCGGGGCGAAGATTTATCTCATTGAAGCCGACGCCATGACTCTGAACCCGAACGAGGTCCGGGCGACCACCACTGCGGACGGCCGATTTCGGTTCTCGGCCAAGGACATGACCGAGATCGGGCTTGATGGACTGCCGACCCGGCGATCGGGGCTCCTGATCGCTTGCGCCGAGGGATTCGGTCCTGACGCGCTGGTGACCTGGAGCGAGAGTGGGCTCACGAACCGTGGACGGGTTGACCAGACTCCGGGAAAGCTCTTGACCCTGAAGTTGGTCCGGGGCGATGTGCCGATCCGTGGCCGATTGCTCGACCCCCAGGGGCGTCCGCTCGCCGGGGCTTCGGTGGAGCTGGAGCGATTATACGCGCCGCTGGATGGGGATCTGATCGGCTATCTCGGAATGGTCAACATCCCCGGACATGGACCTAGTTTTGATCGTTTGTTTTTCAAGACATCCGTCCTGCCGGGCGTGCCCCATCGCGCCGTCACCGGAGCCGATGGCCGATTCCGGCTCGATGGGATCGGGCGTGATCGGATCGCCTTTCTGAAGATCCGAGAATCAAGGATCGTCACCACTTTGATCCAGGTCATGACGCGTGAGGAACCCGACTTCCGGCTCGGGCCGCCGAACGCGGGACCCTGGGCCTCGTACATCCACGGCGCCGACTTCTCGTTCCAGACCAGCCCCGGGCGGACGGTCAAGGGATCGGTCGTCGACGACATCACGGGGCAACCGCTGGTCGGGGTCATGGTCAACAACTCGATGAAGACCGCGACTCCGGTCGCCACCGACGATCAGGGACGCTACAGCCTTTCGGGACTTTCACCCGACCAGCCCGAAATCGAGATCGTGGCCACTCCCCGGCCTGGTCAGCCCTATTTTTGGGCGTCGAGCCCGATCAACCCGCTGGGGGAGACCACCGTGGCCTGCCCGAGAGGGCTCCCGTTCCGCCTGACGATTCGCGACGAGGCCGGTCGACCGGTCGAGGCGGAGGTCACCTATTCGGTTGTTCTCCCCAATGCGTTTCGGACGCGGGAATTTGGCAATTTTAACTACATTCCATCCACCTCGACGGCGTCCCGACAGGCCGATGGCTCCTATCTGGGCGTCGCCCTGCCGGGACCAGGGGCCGTCAAGGTTAAGATCTCCGCTCTGGCCGGTTATCGCCCCGCGCACGTGGACCCCAGGCAATTCTTCGAGCCGGGACGAACCGAGTGGAACGCTCAGGAGATGTACTCGGCCTATGGGAATCACGATATCCTCGTGACCAGCAACGGTTGGGAGTATCAGCAAGATTACGCCGCGATTGTGCTGATCAACCCGGCCATCGACTCGACGCCGCTGGAACTCTCCGCGACTGTCGTGGCCGATCGGCCCCGGCAAACCACCCTGATTGATCCCGAAGGGCAACCCGTCGTCGGTGCCACCACGAAAGGGCTGAAGTACGGGACACAAGGCTTACCCAGGCTCCGGGCGGCGACCTTCCCCATCACCGGATTGCACCCCGACCGGAGCCGTCGGATCGCCTTCCTCAAGGAAGATCGCAAGCTGATCGGATTCCTGATGGCCAGGGGAGACGGCGACGCCCCTTACGTCGTCCGGATGCAACCCTGGGCGGTTGTGACGGGACGGATTGTCGACCCGGAAGGGAAGCCGTTGACCAACGCGAGCTCGTGGTCGAATGTTTATCTTTCACAAGACAACAAGCGCGAAGCCTTGTCGCGCGATGACCCGACCATCGGCAATCTTCCCGGAGTCCGGATCGATCAGAATGGTCAATTCCGGATCGAACAACTCATTCCCGGCCAGAAATACACGGCCGAGATCTACTCGAACACCGGCCAGAAGCTAGGACCGGTGTTCGAAAACCTGACACTGAAACCCGGCGAGATCCGCGAGCTGGGAGATGTCCCGATCAAGCCGGTGCAATGAGCGCTCGAGACCGAGAATCCCGGTCGGTCGATCAGACCTCGTGCAGCGGTTCGGTGGCGTCGCCAAAGCGGTCGAGGTGAACGTCCATCTTCTGCATCATCGAGAGATAAAGTCGGCACATCTGCCGATTTGATTCTTGACGGTAATCAAGAACCTTGCCGGTCTGGATCTTGCCGCCGCCACCGCCGAGCATCACGACCGGAAGCTGTGAAGCGTCGTGACCGCCGCTCATCATGCTGGAGCAGAACATCAGCATCGAGTTATCGAGCGCCGTGCGCTCCCCTTCCTGGATCGCGTCGAGCTTTCGCGCGATGTAGGCAAGCTGGCTGACGAAGAACTGGTTCACCTTCAACCAGTCGGCCGTGTCGGAATGCGACAGGAGGTGATGGATCATATAATCGACGCCCAGGTTCGGGAATCGGAGCGAAGAATGATCATTATTGAGCTTGAGCGTCGTGATTCGCGTCGTGTCGGTCTGGAACCCCAGGACCAGGATGTCACACATCAGCCGCATGTGGTCGGCGATGTCCTGCGGGATGCCTTCGGGCGGTCGCGGGATGTTTGGCTTGTCGAGCGTGGGCCGCCAGCCTTGGAGTTCGCCGCGCTTGCCGGCCCCTTCGATCCGGCGCTCGACGTCGCGGACCGATTCAAGATACTCGTCGAGCTTGAGTTGATCGGTCGAGCTGACCTGGCGGCGGAGGTCGCCCGCATCGGCCAGAACGGCGTCGAGAACGCTCTTGTCCCCCTTGCGGACTTCATCCTTGAACAGCCGGTCGAAGGCAAGCGCGGGGTAAAGTTCGAGCGGCGTCGGCGTGGTGGGCGAGGTCCACGAGATGTGCGAACTGTAGAGCATCGAGTAATTCTTGTGCACCGACGGGTTCGACTTCTCGCAACCCAGGACCAGGCTGGGAACCTTGGTCGACCGGCCATAAGTCGCGGCGAGATGCTGGTCGACGCTCGTGCCCGAGCGGATCTCTCCTCCGGAAGCCAGCGGCGAGCCCGAGAGCAGGTTGCCGGTCTGCGAGCTGTGGATGTTCCCCTTGGTGGCCTGTTCGTTGTAGAGACCGCGAATAAACAGCAGTTTCTCGCGGTAATCGGTCAGAGGGGCGAGAACCTGGCCCAGCTCCATCGATCGCCCCGACCCCTTTGCCCACCACTCCTTGCCGTGGAATCCGTTGCCGGCGAAGAGAACCGCCAGCCGGACCGGAGCCTCGCTCGCGCCCCGCTTGCCGGTCGGCTCGTCACCCCAGACCGGAAGCGATTCGAGCCAGGGCAGCGCCATCGAGACGCCCAAGCCTCGAAGCAGAACACGTCGGCTGAATCGGTGAGTGGTCATCGGGCTCGACTCCAGGAACGTTGGCAGGGTCATGAACCCGCCAAAAATAATCTCACGTTTTGACACATCTTAGTCAGTGTAAGCCGTCTCGCGCCCGCGGATCTCGCGGAACTGGCGGCTCCGGACGATCAGGTCGATCGCCGAGCCGACCCGGTAGCCGTTGGCCTTCAGCGTGGCTTGCATCTCGGTCAGAAGCATCTCGTCGGCAAGCTGCGTCGAGCGGCCGAGCGCGAAGCCCAGCAGTTTCCGGCAGAATTGCTTTACGAAGGCGTCGCGCCGGACGTTGACGAGATAATCGGTCAGGCCGTCGAGCCCCTCGAACGTCGATCCGTCCAGCGCCCTGGCCCGGGTATCGATCGGCCGGTCGCCCAGATCCTTCGAACGTTTCCGACCGATCGCGTCGAACGCTTCGAGCGAGAATCCCAGCGGGTCGATCCGCTGATGGCAGCCCGCGCATTTCGCGTCGCCGGCGTGCTTCTCGACAAGCTGACGGACGGTCAAGCCGGCGGTCGCCGCCTCGTCGTCGGGGATCTGCGGGACCCCCTTGGGCGGACGCGGCAGACGCTCGCCGAGCAGAACCTCGCTGATCCAGTTGCCTCGGAGTGTCGGACTGGTTCGCGACGCACCCGACTGTTTGGCGAGCGTCGTGGCCTGCCCCAGAACGCCGCCCCGGCCGAACCGCTTGATGCCGTCGACGCGCCGCCAGTCGTCGGGCTTGCCTGCTATTTCCAGAGGAATTCCGTAGTGCTCGGCCAGCGGCCCGTTCAGGAACGTGTAGTCGGCTCCGAGAATGTCGAGGACCGAGCCGTCGTTCTGGAACAGGTCGGTGAAGAACCGGACCGACTCCTCGTACATCGCTGCTCGGAGCTTCGGGAAGGTCGGGAAATGCCGCTCGCTTTTCTCGTCAAGCTGGTCGAAGTCGGCGATATGCAGCCACTGGCAGGCGAATTCGGTCGCCAGCCGGCGGGCCTTGTCGTCGCCCAGCATCCGCCGGGTTTGCCTGGCTAGAGTCTCGGGATCGGCAAGCCGGCCCGAAGCCGCGAGACTCCGCAACTCGGCGTCGGGACCGGACGACCAGAGGAAATAACTGAGCCGAGACGCCAGCTCATCGGTCGAGACCGGCCCCTGCCCCGCCCCTGGTCCGGGCTTCTCGATCCGGTAGAGAAACGCCGGAGCGACCAGCACCCGGGCCAGAGTCAGCCGGATTGCCTCGTCGTGCGGGATCTCCTCGGCCCGGAGGGTCGCGTAGAGACCGCGAAGCTCGGCCGTTTCAGGATCGGTCAAGGAGCGCCGATAGGCCCGACCGGCGAAGTCGATCAGGGCGTCGAGCTGTTTGGGCTCGGCCTCGGCCAGGGTCCGGCGAAACGACGCCGCCCGGTCGTGGATCGGCGTGCGGAGTGGCTCGAAGACCTTGGGGTCGGCGTCCTGGGTGGCGTATTCCATCAACTGTAAATAGGCATCGACCAGCGTCAACGCGTCGCGGCTGACGAAATGAAGCTCGTCCCAGAGCCGGTCGAGCCGGGCCTTTCCGGCATCGTCGAGCATCAGGCGGGCGAGCTGGTTGTCCTCGCGATAGAACAAGGTCAGGGTGACGACCTCATCGACCGGCACGATCTTGGCGTAACAGAGCGCTGCGGGAAACAAGTTGCGATATTCGTCGAGGGCCGCCTCGATCCGCTTCCCGCTCTGGCTCGCGGGATTGACGACGATTGGCGAGGCATAGGAGGTCCGCTGGTTGTTCGAGGTCCAGAGACCGTTGGCCATCGTCACGTTGACCTGGCTGGGCAAGAGCCCGACACCGGGCTGCGGAGCGCCGGCGACCACATCGATCTGGACGCTCCCTTCCGCGCCCGAAACCGGGTCGAGCGTTCCGGTCGTGACCAGTTCGGCCCCTTCGGCCAGTTCGGCGGGCAGGCGGAACGAGAGGACAGCGGGAGCCTGAACGCAGAGATCGACCGGGTCGAGCGACCGGCCGTTGGGATGCTTGCCGAAGCTCGACGGGTCGAGTCCCCAGGCCGTCTCGGCCGGGTCGAGCGCCGGAGTTTCCGCCGGGTTCGGAGCGGAGATCAGGGTCCGGAGGATCGAGCCAAGCAACGGCCCGCCGACTGACCGGACCTGGCGAACGAGCGCCGGGTCGGGACCGTCTTTCGACGGGGTTGACGGCGCGGTGAGCAGCGCTTGCGTCTCGTCGGCGAGCCGGCGTTTTTCGGCCGCATCCTTCGAGGCTTGCCAGCGGGCCAGAACCGATCCGCTCGGGATCACCGGACCCGCCTCCGAGCTTCCCTTTTCCGGTTCGGTGAAGAAGTGCCAGACACCGGAATTCCCCTGCCGGTCGGCGTGAGGGTTACCGGCGAGAATATCGCCCGAGACGTCACCGGCGAGATCCCACGAGCGACCCGCTCCGCCTTGCTCGACGATCCGGAGGTCGATCGCGGTCAGGTCGCACGAATGGTTGCCGTCGCGAGGGCCGATCGCCAGCCCGATCAGGTCCCCCGCCTGAATCGCCAGCCCATCGATCGGGCCGGCTTTTTGCTCCTTGCCTCCCTGGGCGATTCCAGCGGCGAGGCGGCGGCGGGTGGACCCTCGGCGGAGTTCGAGCGACCAGGTCACGCCGTTGCCACATTCCGGGTGAGCATGGGTGATCGCGGCTTCGACCCGACAGTTCGCCGTCACCGGGCTCTGCCAGCCAACCGCTGCCCGGAGCGTCGGCGAGGGGTGAACGGCCACGCCATGCGGCTTCATGTTACCGGGAATCCGGACGTGCTGGTCGGACGAGTTGGCCAGCAACAGCGGTGTCTCGTCGCGTCCCCAACCTTTGATGAATTCGTAGTTGCCGCCTCGGGCGATCTGTTGGGTAAAGTGACCGGTCAAGGTCAGAGACTCGACCGGGACGATCCCCAGATAGTCGAGCCAGGCCCGGAGCGCGGCGAGATCGAGCCCGGAGCGAGCGGCGAGAGCCGGGACGTCGACCGGGCCACGTCCCGAGGCGGCTTCGGTCTCGGCCTGAGCCGAGGCGTCAAGGTACTTCGCCGTGTCGGCAAAAAGCCGATCGCGCCGGCTGGTCAGCTCGCGGGCGACCCGTCGGACGTCGCGAAGGGGAAGGTCAGGACGACCGGGCGCGACCAGCCGGGGCTGTCGCCAGACCACGAAGTCGTGGGCGTTACCGTCGCCTGCGTCGGTCGCGACGAGTGAAATGGGCGTCGCCGGGTCGTTGGCTTTGACCGGAATCTTGAACCGGATCTCGCGGCTGGCGACCAGCGGATTGACCGGCTCCATCCAGGCTTTGGGTCCGTTTAGCTTGCCAATGTGGCCCACGCTGGAGAACCGCCAGAGCCCCTTCTGCCAGGCGCTGACTTCGGCGACGAGAGCCGGGACATCCTCGGGTCGAGCCGACCGCCAGCGGGCCTGAAGACCGACAAGCAAGAGCGACGGCTCGGCCGAGGTCAAGCTCCGCCAGAGCGTGCCGAGATACTTGGCGTTCAAACCGTACTCAGCAGCCACGGCCTGGACGGTCTTCGCCCCCGAGAGCAACGCCGCCCGCTCGGCAACGGTCGCCCTCAGGTAGCGATCGAGCGGGAGAAGTCCCCCTTGATTGGTGTCGAAGACGATCCCCTGGAGGTTGACCTTCTCGCCGCCGCCTCGGGGGTCGGTGTACTCCTGGTAGAACGCGCGGATCTTCGCGAGCGCCTCTTCGGTCCAGTCGCGCGAGGTCGTCCCGGTCGCGAACCGGAAACCGTCGGGCAGAAGCTCGGCATGCTCGGCAACCTGTTTGGCGGCGTCGAGGTACTTGGTGACCAGCGAGGGAGACATCACCAGCGCATTGCCAGTGTTGGTGAACCCTTCACCCGCCGCGCCATCGACAGGAAACTCACGGGCCGGGTCGAGTGCCGTCAGGCCGGTCAGGTCGCGGAGCGTATTGGTGTATTCGGCGTTATTCAATCGACGGAGAACGACCCGGCCGGGATCGCCGGCGCGACGGGTCGCTTCGGTCTTCAGAAACGTCTTGACCCAGCCCTGAAGCTGAACCCGCTCGGCTTCGTTTGGTTGCCGGGCCTCTTTGGGCGGCATTTCGCGGTGATCG